>NZ_SMJY01000036.1:0-38518 GCF_004348355.1 Micromonospora sp. KC721
GGTGAGCACCGGGCGGCGGGAGGCGGCCTCGGCCGGGGTCACCGAGGCGCACAGCCTGGTGGAGCACTTCGGCGGCGAGGAGCGCGGCGGGGTGGCGGCGGCGATGGGTCGCCCGGCGGAGGGGCTGCGGGCGCTGGGCGCCCGGCTGGCCCGGCAGTGGAGCCGCTGACACCTCCGCCCGGCTGGCCGTGGGGTGCTCACCGGCCGGCTGCCTGGGGCTGCGGTCACGCCACCTGAGGTGACCACGGCCCGGGCGGCGTACCATCGGATCTGGACCACACCGGGAATCACTGGCCGACGCGCGCTGTTGGCCAGTGCGTCCGGACCCATACCGCGCAGGGAGATTTCCACGTGACCACGCCAGCGCAGACCGAGTCGACCGAGGCCAAGGCCCCTACTTCCGTCGTCCTCACCGACGTCGCGGCGCAGAAGGTCAAGGCCCTGATCGAGCAGGAGGGCCGCGACGACCTGCGGCTCCGTGTCGCGGTGCAGCCCGGTGGCTGCTCCGGCCTGCGGTACCAGCTCTTCTTCGACGAGCGTTCGCTCGACGGTGACGTCGTCGCCGACTTCGACGGCGTCGAGGTCGTCGTCGACCGGATGAGCGCCCCCTACCTGGCCGGGGCGACCATCGACTTCGCCGACCGGATCGACGCCCAGGGCTTCACCATCGACAACCCGAACGCGGGCAGCTCCTGCGCCTGCGGCGACTCGTTCAGCTGAGTCGACCGCCTGCCGTACGGCGGGGCCGCCTCCCTCGCGGGGGCGGCCCCGCCGCCATGTGCGCCCTCGCCGCCGATGCGGAGCCACTAGGCATCCCGGTTTTCGCCAACCCGCGCTTTCCTCCCGCCCGGTAAGCCCCGACAGGCGGCACGTTGAGTCGATCATGGATCGTCGGCGACGGGTGGGTGGCCGGTCGATGGCGGCTCGTCGACCGACCCTCGACCGTGGCCGTCGCCGGAGCGGTAGGCTGACCCGCGCCGTGCTCCCGACCCCGAGGGTTGACATGAAGATCGCCGTGACCGGCTCGATCGCGACCGACCACCTGATGAGCTTCCCCGGTCGTTTCGCCGACCAGTTCATCGCCGACCAACTGCACAAGGTGTCCCTGTCGTTCCTCGTGGACGACCTGGTGCTCCGGCGGGGCGGGGTCGCGGCCAACATCGCCTTCGGTATGGCCCAGCTCGGGCTGCGGCCGGTGCTGCTCGGCGCGGTCGGCGCCGACTTCGCCGACTACCGGTCGTGGCTGGAGCGGCACGGCGTGGACTGCGAGTCCGTGCACGTCAGCGAGGTGGCGCACACCGCCCGCTTCGTCTGCACCACCGACACCGACATGTGCCAGATCGCCTCCTTCTACGCCGGGGCGATGAGCGAGGCCCGCAACATCGAGCTGACCCCGGTCGCGCAACGCCTGGGCGGGCTCGACCTGGTGTTGGTCAGCGCGAACGATCCCGAGGCGATGATCCGCCACTCCGCCGAGTGCCGGCAGCACGGCTACGCCTTCGTCGCCGACCCGTCCCAGCAGCTCGCCCGGATGGAGGGCGAGCAGGTGCTCGGCCTGATCGACGGGGCCGACTACCTGATGACCAACGACTACGAGAAGTCACTGCTGTTGAGCAAGGCCGGCCTGACCGACGCGCAGCTGCTCGACCGCGTGAAGGTGCGGGTCACCACGCTCGGCAAGGACGGCGCGGAGATCGCCGGCCGGGACTTTCCGACCATCCACGTGCCGATCGCCCGGCAGACCAGGGCGGTGGACCCGACCGGCGTCGGGGACGGCTTCCGCGCCGGTTTCTTCGCCGCGCTGTCCTGGGGTCTGGGTCTGGAACGTGCCGCCCAGGTCGGCTCGCTGCTGGCCACCCTGGTGCTGGAGACGGTCGGCACCCAGGAGTACGAGGTGCGCCGCGACCTGTTCGTCAAGCGCCTGGCCGAGTCGTACGGCGACGCCGCCGCCGAAGACGTCCGGCCGCACCTGCTGCCATGACCGCCGCACCCGCCGACCAGCTGCTGGTCGCGTTCGCCGGCCTGCCGGGCGTGGGCAAGAGCACCCTCGCCGGGCGGGTCGGCGCGGCCCTGCGGGCGCCCGTGCTCCCCGTCGAGCCGGTCGAGCGGGCGCTGGCCCGCTCCGGTCTGGTCGGTGACGTGCCGGAGACGGTGGCGTACCAGGCGGTGGCGGGGCTCGCCGAGGTGCAGCTCGGGCTCGGCCTGAGCGTGGTGGTCGACGCGGTCAACCCGGTGGCCAGCATCCGGGGGCTCTGGCACGACCTGGCCGAGCGGACCGGGGTGCCGCTGCGGGTGATCGAGGTGCACTGCGGGGACGTGGCGGAGCACCGCCGCCGGGTCGAGGCCCGCCTGCCGGCCGAGCCGGACCGCTTCGTCCCCACCTGGGAGCAGACCCTGGTCCGCCGGGCCGAGTACGAGCCGATCATCGGCCCGCGTCTGGTGGTGGACACCGCCGTGGACGTCGACCCCCTGCCAGCGATCCTCAGCTACCTGAGCTGATCATCTGGCCGGTTCACCGGCTGCGGCGGACGTCGTACCCGGGGCCGTCCGGCACGGTGGCCAGGAACTCCTGCCCCCGCATCCGACACCAGGCGGGAATGTCGACCGCGGCGGCCGGATCGTCGGCGAGCACCCGCAGCACCGCGCCGACCGGCAGCTCGGGCAGCTGGCGGGCCAGCGCGATCACCGGCAGCGGGCAGCGCTGCCCCCGGCAGTCCAGTACCTGCGCCGGCCCGCTCACAGCCCGACCACCCCCGCCTCGGCGCGCAGCCCGGCCACGATCCCCGGCAGTTCGGCCAGGAACCGTTCGACGTCGGCCTCGGTGGTCTCCCGGTGCAGCGACACCCGGACGTTGCCGTGTGAGAGCACCCCCATCGCCTCCAGCACGTGCGACGGGCGCAGGGTGGACGAGGTGCAGGAGGAACCGGAGGAGACCGCGAAGCCGCGCCGGTCCAGCGCGTGCAGCAGCACCTCGCCGTCGACGTACAGGCAGGAGAAGGTGACCAGGTGGGGAAGGCGGTCGGTCGGGTCGCCGACCACCTCCACGTCCGGCACCTCGGCGGCGACCCGGGCCCGGATCCGGTCGACCAGTGGCGTCAGCCGGGCGGCCTGCGTTGCCGCGTCGGCCGCCGCCGCGCGCAGGCTCGCCGCCGCCGCCACCACCGCCGGCAGGTTCAGCACCCCCGGGGTACGCCCCGACTCCCGCTCGTCGGCCGGCCAGGGCGACTCCCAGCGGGTGCCCTTGCGGACCACCAGCAGCCCGACGCCGGGGGGCCCGCCCCACTTGTGGGCACTGGCGGTGAGCACGGACCAGCCCTGCGGCACCGCCGTGCGCCCCACCACCTGGGCCGCGTCGACGTACAGCGGCACTCCGGACCCGGCGCACAGTTCGGCCGCCGCGGCGACCGGCTGGACGGTGCCCACCTCGTGGCTGGCGGCGATCAACGCGGCCAGCGCCACCCCGGGGGTACGCACCGCCTCGGCCCAGACGGTCAGGTCGAGCCGGCCGAGCCGGTCCACCGCCACGGCGTGCGCCGTGCCGCCGCCGGCCACGTGCCGCTCGGCGGCGTGCAGCACCGCCGAGTGTTCGATCGCGGAGTGCACCAGCGTCGCTCCGGCCCGCCGCCGCCCCGCCAGGCCGCCGAGCACGGCCGCGTGCGCCGCGGTCGTACCGCTGGGGGTGAAGGAGACCTCGTCGGCGCGGACACCGAGGGTCTCCGCGGTGGCCTCGCGCGCGGCGTCGAGAAGCTGCCGGGCGCGGCGGGCCTGCGTGTACAGCCGGGCGGGGTCGGCCCAGCCGTCGTCGAGGGCGGCCAGCAGCGCCTGCCGGGCGACCGGGTGCAGCGGCACGGCCGTGGCCGCGTCCAGATAGACCGGGGTAGGCGCGTCCTGGTGGGCCGGGGTGGGCGCGGCGGTCGCCATGTCCTGGTTGACCGGGGTAGGGCTCACGGCCGCCACGCTATCGCGGCCCGGCGTCGGGATCTCCCCGATGGGGGCGGACAGTGACCCCAAGACGGTCCAGCCCGTCATGGTCGAGTAATCTGCGACCGTCGGTGACGCCTTTGCCGTCGGTGCTGGAAAGAAGCGACCGCGGCGCGCTAGGGAGGCAGGACCAGGTGGTCGCAAGGAGTTCGGAGGTACGGCCGTCGGTCGTACGGGACAGCGCTGCACCGCAAGCCGGTGGACGCCGGCGGCGCGGTGTTGGTCGGCTCGCCGGGCTCGGTCTCGGCGGAGCTGCGCTGCTGGTTCTGCTCACCGGGTGTGACGTCGGCCGCGCGGTGGACGGCTTCGGCTGGCCCCAGGGCGGCATCACGCCCGAGTCGCACCGCATGTACGACCTGTGGATCGCCTCCTGCATCGCCGCCCTCGCGGTCGGTGTCTTCGTGTGGGGCCTGATCTTCTGGTGTGTGGTCCGCTACCGCAAGCGCGGCAACGAGCTGCCGGTGCAGACCCGCTACAACATGCCGATGGAGTTCCTCTACACCATCGCGCCGATCCTGATCGTCTCGGTGCTCTTCTACTACACGGCGGTCGTGCAGACCGACGTGGTGCGGACGACGAAGAACCCGGACGTGACGGTCGAGGTCGTCGCCTTCAAGTGGAACTGGCAGTTCAACTACCGCGACGGCCAGGGCCGCGAGGCCGACACCGTGGCCTCCGTGCTGGGCACCAGCGAGGTCATCCCGGTCCTGGTGCTGCCGACCGGTCGGTCGATCCGGTTCGAGGAGACCAGCCGCGACGTCATCCACTCGTTCTGGGTGCCGGAGCTGCTGTTCAAGCGGGACGTCATGCCGGGCAGCGTCCGCAACGTCTTCGAGGTCTCCAAGCTGGAGAGCGAGGGCGCGTACGTCGGCCGGTGCGCCGAGCTCTGCGGCAGCTACCACGCCTTCATGAACTTCGAGCTGCGGGTGGTCTCGCCGGAGCAGTTCGACCAGTTCCTCGCCGCGAAGCGGGACGGCAAGTCGACGCAGGAGGCGCTGACCGCGATCGGCGAGGAGCCGTACGCGGTCACCACCGCGCCGTTCGAGACGCGGCGCAACACCGCCAACTTCAACCCCGACAACGTCTCGACCGGCGGAAACTGAGGTGCTGGCATGAAGACCGAGTGGCGCATCTTCCTGATCATCGCCGCGTTCCTCTTCGGCGCGACGATCCTCTACGGCGCCTGGACGTACGGTGACTCCGGCCAGGTCGAGTGGGTCGGCACGGTGGCCCTGCTGCTGTCGTTCCTGCTCTGTTCGATGTGCGGTGGCTTCTTCTGGTTCGTTTCCCGCCGCATCGACCTGCGTCCGGAGGACCGGCCGGACGGCGAGATCGCCGACGGCGCCGGCGAGATCGGCTTCTTCAGCCCGGGCAGCTACTGGCCGTTCGGTCTGGCGCTCGCCGCCGCGGTGGCCGGCCTGGGCCTGGTGTACTGGCAGTTCTGGCTGCTGGGTGTGGGTCTGGTCGCGGTGGTCCTCGCCTCGTGCGGGCTGCTTTTCGAGTACTACACCGGCACCCGGCGCACCGCCGAGCACTGACGCACGCCGTACCGCAGGGCCCGACTCCGCAGGGAGTCGGGCCCTGCGTCGCACCCGAAGCCGGCGTCGACTGATCCGGCGGGGGCCACGTTGTGGCAGGCTGGCCGGCGTCGGACGGCCGGGCGGCGCCGGATGTCAGGCGGCGTGGCGGTGCGGGGACCGGCGCCGCTGCGGGGCCAGGCGGGAGGCGCGGACGGCGACGGTGGCGACCAGCATCGCCGTACCGCAGCCGGTGCAGACGAGTTCGGGGCAGTCAGGGCCGTGCCCGTCCGCGCAGGGCGGCGTCTCGAACGGCCGGACGCCCTCGCAGGCGTCGCAGTACAGCTCGCGCTCCGACACGGGCGTCTCCTCTCATTCCGGTGTCTACCGACGGACATTGCCGCCATCGGTCGAAAACGGAAAATTACTCCCGTGTAGTTTCGCACGCCCCTCCGACACTTCCGGCACAACGTCCGGCTCAACCCAGGCGTACGGGCGTCAGAGGGCGCGGGCGAGACCGATCCAGCGGTCCAGCACGGCTGCGGCAGCCCCGGAGTCGATCGACTCGGCGGCCCGGTCCATCCCGGACCGCAGCGCCTCGGTCAGGTCGCCGTCGAGCGGGCCCTGGGTGGACAGGGCGGCGGCGGCGTTCACCAGGACCGCGTCGCGTACCGGGCCGGTCTCGCCGGCCAGCAGCCGGCGGGTCACCTCGGCGTTGCGTGCCGGGTCGCCGCCGCGCAGGTCGGCCAGGGTGGCTCGGGGCACCCCGAGGTCCGCCGCATCCAGCACCGCCTCCCGGACGGTGCCCTGCTGGGCGACCCAGACGCGGGTCGGCGCTGCGGTGGTGAACTCGTCCAGCCCGTCCTCGCCGCGCAGCACCATGACCGAGTCGCCCCGGGCGGCGAAGACGGCGGCCATCACCGGGGCCATCCGGGTGTCGAAGCAACCGACCGCGCCGGCCCGGGGACGGCCCGGGTTGGTCAGCGGTCCGAGGAAGTTGAAGAAGGTGGGCACCCCGACCTCGCGTCGGACCGGCCCGGCGTGCCGCATGCCCGGGTGGAACCGGGGGGCGAAGCAGAAGCCGATGCCGGCCTCCGTGACGCAACGGGCGACCTGCTCGGGCGCCAGGTCCAGTGGGAGGCCGAGGAACTCCAGCAGGTCGGCGGCACCGCAGGAGGAGGAGGCGGCCCGGTTGCCGTGCTTGATCACGGGCACGCCGGCGCCGGCGACGACCAGCGCGGTCATCGTGGAGATGTTCACCGTGTGGGCGAGGTCACCGCCGGTGCCCACCACGTCCACCGCCGTGCGGCGCAGTGCCTCGGGGAGGGCCACCTCGACCGAGCGGCCCAGCATCGCCTCGCCCAGTCCGGCCAGCTCGGCGGGGGTCTCACCCTTGGCGCGCAGCGCCACCGCGAAGCCGGCGATCTGGGCCGGGCCGGCCGCGCCGGTCATGATCTCGCCCATCGCCCAGGCGGTGTCGGCGGTGGAGAGCTCCTCGCCGCGCAGCAGCGCGGTGAGCAGCAGCGGCCAGGTCCGTTCGCCCATGATGGGCCTCCCGAGCAGGCGTGGAATGCGGGGTGGACCGGTCCCGTCGCCCGTCACCGTGGGCGCCGGGTGCGCCGGCCTCGTCGGTCAGGCGGCGGCGTGCGTACGCAGCAGTTCGGCGACCGTGGCGCCGGTGGTCACCGGGTCGAGCGGGTGCACCAGCGTGGCGTCGACCTCGGCGTACGCGGCGAGCCACCGGTCGGCCGCCCGGGCGATCACCACGCAGGTCGGTGGGGCGTCGTCCCGGTCGTCCTTGATCTGGCGGGCGATGCCGATGCCGCCGCCCGGGCTGGCCTCGCCGTCGAGGAGCATCAGGTGGACCTGGTACTCGTCGACCAGCCGGACGCACTGCGCGTAGTCGGACGCCTCGACGAACTCGACCCGTAGGCCCGGCGCCGGGCGGGTGCCGACGGCCAGCCGCATCCGGTCACGGACCTGCGGGTCGTCGCTGTAGAGCAGGACGGTGCACTCACGATCGCTCATCGCTGGACTGGCTCCCACCTCGTAGCTGCCGCAGGCGATCGTACCGCCCGGTGTGGCGCACCCGACATCCCGCCCACCACCGGCGGGCCGGGGTGTCCGGACGCGGCGCCGAACGGCCTTCGGCCGGGCTCCCGGGGCGGTCGGGCGCCCCGGGCCGCGCCGCCGGGCCGCACCTGGAGTCGAGGCCCTGCGGTGGCTCAGGCCGGGGTCGCGGGACCGGTCGGGACGTCGGCGGTGGCGGGTCCGGACGCGGCGGCCTGGGCGGCGCGGTCGCGGGCCTCCTGGCGGTCCAGCTCACGGTCGAGTCGGCGGGCCTCCCGCTCGGACTGCCGGACCCACTGCAGGACCAACACCGCGAGCATGGTCACACTGACGAACTCGCCACCGGCCCACAGCACCCCACCGGCCACCACCTGGTCGCTCCACGGGTCGGACCAGGATAGCCGCAGCGAGGGGTACCAGTCGCCGCCGAAGAGGGTGGTGCTCTGCATGACGGTCAGCCCGAGCACGGTGTGGAACGGCACCGAGAGCACCATCAACAGCGCCCGGGCCGGGTACGGCCAGCGCCCGGGCAGCGGATCGAGGCCGAGCAGCGGCCAGAAGAACACGCAGCCGGTGGCGATGAAGTGCGCGTGCACCAGCTCGTGCGCCCAGGCGTGCTCCAGCGTGTAGCGGTAGAGGTCGGTGAAGTACAGCGCGAACGGGTTCACCACGAAGATGGCGAACGCCACCAGCGGGAAGCTGTAGATCCTGGCGATCCGGCTGTGCACGATCGCCAGCAGCCGCTTGCGTGGGCGGACCGGCAGCGTACGCAGGGCGAGGGTGATCGGCGCGCCCAACGCCAGGAAGATCGGCGAGACCATGGAGAGCACCATGTGCTGAACCATGTGCACCGACAGCAGCGTGGTGTCGTACGCGCCCAGCCCGCTGAGCGTGACCGCCGCGATGCCGCCGAGTCCCGGGCCGAGGAAGCAGACCGTCCGGACCGCCGGCCAGCGGTCTCCGCGTAGCCGCAGCCGGTGGACGCCGTAGAGGTAGAGACCGGCGGCCAGCAGCAGGCCGAGGGTGAGCCAGCTGTCGAGCCGGATCTCGGTGAAGACCCGGGCGACGGTGAACGGCGGGAGGGTGCCGTCGCCCCCGGAGGCCGGCGTGTCGGCGGGGCCCGCCGAGGCGGCGGCGAAGATCGAATCGACGTGCAGCACGCTTTTCAGGCTAGGCCAGGCGAACCGGACCTTCACGATCGGGCCATCCGTGACCTGGGTTTGGCCCCCCGCTGATCGCCCGCGCCGGTCAACGGCAATAATGACCGCGTGACTGCGGCCCCAGCCATTGACAAGAGCCGGATCCACTCCCTGACCCGACCCAACATGGTCAGCGTCGGGACGATCGTGTGGCTCTCCAGCGAACTCATGTTCTTCGCGGCGCTGTTCGCCATGTACTTCTCGATCCGCGCGGCGGCACCCGAGCAGTGGGCGGAGCACACCCCGCACCTGAACATCCCGTACGCGACGACGTTCACGGTGATCCTGGTGCTCTCGTCGATCACCTGCCAGCTCGGTGTCTTCGCGGCCGAGAAGGGTGACGTCCACGCCCTGCGGCGCTGGTTCACGATCACCTTCGTGATGGGCCTGATCTTCGTCCTCGGCCAGGTGAACGAGTACCGCGAGCTGGTGCACGAGGGCGTGAAGATCAACGCAGACGGGTACGGGTCGATGTTCTACCTGACCACCGGCTTCCACGGCCTGCACGTGACCGGCGGTCTCGTCGCCTTCGTCATCTTCATGATCCGCACGACCATGGGCCGGTTCACCCCGGCGCAGGCGACCTCGGCGATCGTCGTGTCGTACTACTGGCACTTCGTCGACGTCGTGTGGATCGGGCTCTACGGCATGATCTACTGGCTTCAGTGATCTTGGCGCGTCACGAACCGCGCCGCTGCTCCGTCCCCTGAGACAAGGTCCAACCGGTTAAGGACACAGGTCATGACTTCTGACAACGACCGCCGACGCGGTCTGCTCGCGCGGCTGCGTGGGCGGCCCGCAGCGCGCAGCAGGGGCCGCCGCCGGCTGGGTGCCGCGCTCCGGCTGATCGCCGCGCTGACGCTGGCCGGCGGCGCCTACACCGTCTTCGCCCCCGGCGTGCAGGCGCAGGAGAACCCCCCGCTGACCAGCGCCGCGGCCGAGGGCAAGGCGCTGTTCGACGTGAGCTGCGTGACCTGCCACGGTCGCAACGCCCAGGGCGTCGAGGGTCGTGGCCCGAGCCTGATCGGTGTCGGTGCCGCTTCGGTGGATTTCCAGGTCAGCACCGGCCGCATGCCGATGGCCCGCCAGGAGGCCCAGGCCATGCGCAAGCCCCCGGTCTTCACCGCCGACCAGGTGGATCAGCTCGCCCAGTACATCCAGGAACTCGGCGGCGGCCCCGAGGTCCCCGAGGGTGACCTGCGCCGGGGCGCCGACCTGGCCACCGGTGGTGAGCTGTTCCGGATCAACTGCTCGCAGTGCCACGCCTTCGGTGGTGGCGGCGGCGCGCTCTCCTCCGGCAAGTTCGCTCCGAGCCTGCACCCGGCCAGCGACCGGCAGATCTACGCCGCCATGCTGAGCGGCCCGCAGAACATGCCGGTGTTCGGTGACAACCAGATCACTCCGGAGCAGAAGGCGGACATCATCGCCTACATCCAGGAGACCCTGAAGCACGACCAGGACCAGGGCGGTTTCAACCTGGGCCGGTACGGCCCGTCGACCGAGGGTCTGGCGATCTTCCTGGTCGGCCTTGTCGCGCTGGTCTTCGCGAGCCTGTGGATTGCAGGCAAGTCGTGACCGAGCGGATCATTCGTTTCACTGCTGTGGTGCCGGGCTGTGGCACCACCCGTAGCGAGGTGACGGCATGAGCACCCACACCGAGCACCAGGCCCCGCAGGGCCGGCAGCCGCTCGACGTGCTGGACCCCCGGGTGTCCCGCTTCGACATCGTCCAGGAAGGCGCGCGCCGGGACGACATCGAAATCGTCCACTACGAGCCGCAGGTCGTCCCGGGCAGCAAGGCCGAACGCCGGATGACCCGTACGGTCGCGTCGTTCTTCCTGCTCACCGGCCTGGCCGCGACCGCCTTCCTGATCATCTACATCTGGTGGCCGTGGCAGTGGCACCCCGGCCGGGGCGGCGACAAGTACTACACCCCGCTGCTCGGTCTGACCCTGGGCGTCGCCCTGCTCGGCATCGGCTTCGGCATCCTCACCTGGGGCAAGAAGCTGCTGCCGAAGGAGGTCTCGATCCAGGGCCGGCACGACGGGCCCGGCACGGCCGAGGACCGGAAGATCACCGGCGAGACCATGCTGTACCTGGCGGAGGAGATGGGCGTGCGGCGGCGGCCGTTGCTCGGCGTCTCCCTGGTCGCCGGCCTGCTGCCGGTGGGCGCGGTCGCCGCGGCCCCGCTGGTCGGTGGCCTGATCAAGCAGCCGCACGAGAACAACCAGATGTTCACCACCGGCTTCGCGCCGGCCGACGGCCACAAGGTCCGGCTGGTCCGCGAGGACGGCCGGCCGATCCGCCCGGCCGACATCAGCGCCGGTGGCCAGCTCACCGTCTTCCCCGGCATCTCGCACGGCGTGAGCAACCGGCACGCCGACTCGCCGACGCTGCTGATCCACCTGCGTGAGTCCGACGCGGTCGCCTCCCGTGAGGCCAACGCCCGGGTGGGCCACGAGGACTACATGTGGGGCAACTACGCCGCGTTCTCGAAGATCTGCACCCACGCCGGCTGCCCCGCGAGCCTGTACGAGCAGCAGACCAACCGCCTGCTCTGCCCGTGCCACCAGTCGCAGTTCCTGATCACCGACAACGCCCGGCCCGTCTTCGGTCCGGCCAGCCGTCGGCTGCCGCAGCTGCCGATCGAGGTGGACGAAGAGGGCTTCTTCGTGGCGAAGTCCGACTACACCGAAACCGTCGGCCCCGACTTCTGGGAGCGGCCATGAAGCGCCGAAAGTTTGACGTAGCAGCGGTGCCGGCCAAGACCGCCGGTGCGGTGGACGACCGCTTCCAGGTGGCCACCCCGTTGCGCAAGCTGCTCAACAAGGTCTTCCCCGACCACTGGTCCTTCCTGCTCGGCGAGATCGCGCTCTTCTCGTTCGTCGTGCTGCTGCTGACCGGTGTCTTCCTGACCTTCTTCTTCGAGCCGGCGATGACCGAGGTGGTCTACAACGGCAGCTACGCCCCGCTGCGGGGTACGCCGATGTCCGCCGCGTACGCCTCCAGCCTGGACATCTCCTTCGACGTCCGCGGTGGTCTGATCATGCGTCAGATGCACCACTGGTCGGCGCTGCTGTTCATGGCCTCGATCGTGGTGCACATGCTCCGGGTCTTCTTCACCGGCGCGTTCCGCAAGCCGCGGGAGACGAACTGGATCATCGGTTCGCTGCTGTTCTGGGTCGGGTTCCTGGCCGGCTTCACCGGCTACTCGCTGCCGGACGACGGCCTGTCCGGCACCGGACTGCGGATCGCCTCGGCGATCATGCTGTCGATCCCGGTGATCGGCTCCTGGCTGACCTCGTCCATCTTCGGCGGGGAGTTCCCCGGCACCATCATCATCAGCCGGTTCTACATCGCCCACGTGCTGCTCATCCCGGGTCTGCTGCTCGCGCTGATCGGTGCCCACCTGGGCCTGGTGTTCAAGCAGAAGCACACCCAGTGGCCCGGCCCCGGCCGGACCAACGAGAACGTCGTCGGCGAGCGGATGTTCCCGCGGTACGCGCTCAAGCAGGGCGGCTTCTTCATGGTCGTCTTCGGCGTGATCGCGCTGATGGGCGGCCTGTTCCAGATCAACCCGATCTGGTACTTCGGCCCGTACGAGGCGTGGGTGGTCTCGGCCGCCAGCCAGCCCGACTGGTACGTCATGTTCCTCGACGGCTCGACCCGCCTCATGCCGGCCTGGGAGGTGCACATCCCGATCGGCGACGGGTACGTCATCCCGCCGCTGTTCTGGCCGACGGTGGTGCTGCCCGGCATCCTGGTGGGGATCTCCCTGGCGTACCCGTTCCTGGAGGCCCGGCACCTCAAGGACCGCAAGCACCACAACCTGTTGCAGCGTCCCCGGGACGTTCCGGCCCGGACCGCGGCCGGCGCGATGGCACTGGCCTTCTTCGTGGTGCTGACGCTCTCGGGCGCCAACGACGTGATCGCGGACAAGTTCCAGATCAGCCTCAACGCGATGACCTGGGCGGGTCGGATCGGTCTGCTGATCGCCCCGCCGGTGGCCTACTACGTCACGTACCGGCTCTGCCTCGGTCTTCAGCAGCACGACCGGGAGGTTCTGGCCCACGGCGTGGAGACCGGGATCATCCGCCGCCTGCCCGACGGCCGGTTCGTGGAGGTCCACCAGCCGCTGGCTTCCGGTGACGGCCACGACGGGCACGCGGAACTGGACTACGTCGGCTGGGTGGTGCCGAAGAAGATGAACCGGCTCGGGGCGCTCGGCCCGGCGATCCGGGGCTTCTTCTACCCGATCGAGAAACCGGCCGAGGCGCCGGTGTCGCCGGGTCACCCGCCGGTCGAGCCCCGCACCGAGCGCGAGGAGATCGGCAGCGGCGAGAGCCGCCGCTGATCGTCCCTCCTGCCACCGTGGCGCCCGCCGGAAGCCTCCGGCGGGCGCCACGTCCGTTTCACCGGACGCCCGGCGACCCGGCCACCCCCGGGTGACAGCGCGGGAATAACCCCCGTCAGGCGGGTATCCGTGCGCGGTCCAACGGAAACGGGGAGGGGAAAGATGTCGGGTATCAAACGTCTGGGACTACTGGCCGCCCTGGTGCTGGTCGGCCTGGCACCGGCGGCGGCGACGCAGGCAGCGGCGCAACCGTCACAGCAGGACACCCAGTACCTGCAGGCACTGCACCAGGTGAACCTGTTCGAGATCACGACGGGTGAACTGGCCCAGCAGAAGGGCCAGAACGCCGACGTCAAGCGGCTTGGCGAGATGTTCAAGACCGACCACACCCAGCTGGACCAGACGGTGCAGAGCACCGCGCAGCAGCTGAACGTGACCCTGCCGAACGAGCCCACCGCCGACCAGCAGCAGGTCATCGACCGGCTGGACGGGCTCAACGGCGCCGAGTTCGACCGGGCGTGGGTGACCGCCCAGCTGGCCGGGCACGTCCAGGCCATCCAGGCCACCCAGACCGAGATCTCGCAGGGTTCCGAGCAGTCGGTGATCCAGTTGGCCCAGGAGGCGCTGCCGGTCCTGCAGGCCCACTACGACGAACTGGTGGCCCTGGCCCAGCAGTTGGGCATCCCGGTCCCGCAGGCCACCGGCACCGCGACCGCGACCCCGGGTGCCACCACACCGGCTCCGGGCGGCACCGGCACCGAGACGCCCGATCCGAACAACAGCTGACGTCCGGGTACGTCGCAGGCCGGCCCGCCCTCCGGGGCGAGCCGGCCTGCGCGCGGAATCCGGCAGATCAGTCGGCGTTCGCGAGGCCGATCGCGAACGCCTCCTCGAGGTCGTGCTGGGAGTACGCGCGGAACGCGATGTGCGACTCTGTGTTGATCACCCCGGGGACCTTGGAGATGCGGCCGGCGATGACCTCGGCGATCTGGTCGAACTCCCGGACCCGGACGATGGCGATCAGGTCGACGTGCCCGGCCACCGAGTAGACCTCGCTCACGCCCGGCAGGGCGGCCAGGGCCTCGGCCACCTCGGGGATCGAGTCGGTGGCGCAGTCGATCAGGACGATCGAGGTGATCACTGGACGATTCTCCGTTCGTCGACGTCGTGGCCCATGCTAAATGTTCACCCGGCGGCGCGGACCGGGACGGTCAGCCCGTCTCCGGCCCGGATCACGTCGCGCAACCGCTCACCCGCGTCGACGGTCGCGCCCGGCCAGACCACCGTCCGCTCCACGTCCCCCCGGACGACCGCCCCCGCTCCGACCACCGCCCGACGTACCCGGCCGGTCACCGTCGCCTCCGGATCGACCAACGCGCCCTCGCCGGCGGCGTGCAGGTTCGCCGCCAGGTAGTCGCGCGGGGTGCCGGTGTCGTAGAAGGTTCCCGGGTACGTCACCACCTCCAACGCGCCGGCCGCCTCCGCCGGCCGCCAGACCGCCCGGACAAGGTCGCCGGCGGTCGCCGGCAGCGCCCGGACCAGCCGCCAGGGCAGCAGGGAGAACCCGGTGAAGACGTGGCCACCGAAGGTGCCGGGGGCGGCCGGGTCGGCGGCCGGTTGGCCCAGTAGCCGTACGACGTGCCCGTCCCAGCCGTCCAGCAGCGCGGCCACGTCCCGACCCGGGGTGGCGTGCGGGTCGGACAGGTAGGCGTCGGCGTTGCCGACCAGCACCCCGCGTCCGTCGATCCAGTCCCGCAGGTTGCCCAGACCGCCCGCGGTGCCCAGCGGAGCCCCCGGCTCCACCGACAGGTGAGCCCGGTCGCCGACGTGGGTGACCACCTGGTCGGCGAGGTGACAGGCGTTCACCGCGACCCGCTCCGGGCCGGTCAGGCCCAGCCCGGCGAGCCGGGCCAACGCCCGGTCCAGCAGTGGCACGTTGCCGACCGGGCAGAGCGCCTTCGGCACCCGCGCGGTCAGCGGTCGCAGCCGGGTGCCCTCGCCGGCGGCGAGCACCACCGCGCAGACCCCCGGATACGCCTCCGCGGGGCGGGCGGGGCCGGTCACGCCGGAGGCCGGCCGGCGGGCGGGACCTGCCCGGCCAGCGGACCGATGCCGTAGTGGCCGAGGAGGAAGGCGGTGGCCCGGCTGAGCCGGGGCAGGTCGTCCAGCGGGTGCCAGGCGGCCTCGAAGACCTCCGCGCCGTCCACCGTCAGCTCGGTGGTCGACGCCGGCACCTCCGCCTCGAAGACCATGTCCACCCACCCCTTGGCGTGGACCAGCGCATTCGGTACGGCAGGACGGAGCCGGTCGGGAGGCAGCCGGATGCCGGACTCCTCGTACAGCTCGCGGGCCGCGCCGACGACCGGGGACTCGGCCCGCTGGAGCAGGCCGGCGGGGAGCGTCCAGCTGTAGCCGGGCGGTTGGCGCAGCAGCAGGAGGCGGCCGGGGCCCTCGGCCTCGCTGTCCCGAACCAGGGTGACCGCACCGACGACATACTTCGGCACGGCCAGCCGGACCAGTCGACGCCGCATCGTCACCGGCAGGCGGTAGAAGACCTTGTAGGCGACGGCCCGTCCGGTGGCGCGCGAGCGGGGGATCATGGGTCCAGGCTAGGCCGTCGGGCCCACCCCGTCATGCCAGCCCCCACCCTGGCCCGTCGACCGTGGCCGGGCGGGTGCTCACTGACGGTGGTCGACGAGGTCGATGAGCTGCTGGACCACGGTGTCCGGCTCGACCGCCCGGTCGAAGACCGCCACCAGGAGGGTCTCCAGGTCGGGGTAGCCCAGTTCCTCGGAGAGCCGCAGCAGCGGCAGGTCGCTGGCCAGCCCCCGGTTGTGCTTGCGCAGCGCCAGGCCGATGGTCGCCCGACCCAGGCGTACCTTGTCGGCTATCGAGATGCCGGGCGCGGTGTGCTCGGCGAACCAGCGGTTGATCTGCATCTGGGCGTGCGGCGACTTGACGAAGCCGAGCCACTCCCGACGCGGTCCTCGGGGGGCGACGGTGGCCTCGAATCCGCTCTCCGCGTCGTTCTCGGTGAAAATCTCCACCACATCGCCCTCCTCCAGTTCGGAGGAGAGCGGGGCCAGCCGGCCGTTGATCCGGGCGGCGAGACAGTGGTCGCCGCGATCGGTGCCCAGTTCGTAGGCGAGATCCACCGGGGTCGCCCCGGCCGGGAGCACCACCTGCCGACCGTCGGCGACCACCTGGATCTGCGCCTCGGCCAGGTCGCAGCGCAGCGACTCGAGGAACTGGGCCGGATCGGGCGCCTCCTGCTCCCAGTCAAGCACCCGGCGCAGCCAGGCCAGCTGGTCGGCATTGGCGGATCCGGAGCCGGCGGAGCGGGGGAAACGGAAGTCAGCGGCGATGCCGTACTCGGCCCAGCGGTGCATCTCCCGGGTGCGGATGAGCACCTCGACCGTGCGGTCCTGCGGACCGCAGACGCTGGTGTGCAGGGATCGGTAGAGGTTGTTCTTCGGGGAGGCGATGAAGTCCTTGAACCGGCCGGGGACGGGACGCCACCGGCCGTGCATCGCGCCGAGGGCCGCGTAACAGTCGGTGGGTGGGCCGTCCACCACGATCACGATGCGGGGCAGGTCGAACGGCGTGGCGTGCCCGCCCGCGACGGTGTCCTTCCAGATCGAGTAGAGGTGCCGGGGACGCGGACTGACGTCGGCGTCGACCCGGCTGCGCCGCAGCGCCGCCTTCGCCTGGGCGACCACGTGGTCGAGGTACGCCTCCCAGCCTGGCCGGTCGTGCACGTGCCGGGCGATCCGGGCGTGCTCGTCGGGCGCCAGGTGCAGCAGCACCACGTCGTCCAGCTCGCGTTTGAGGGTCTGGATGCCCAACCGGTCGCAGAGCGGGACGAGCACCTCCTGGGTCTTGCGGGCGATCCGTTCCCGGGACGCGGCGGAACGGACCCCGAGGGTACGCATGTTGTGCAGCCGGTCGGCCAGCTTGATGATCAGGACCCGGACGTCCTTGCCGGCCGCGATTATCATCTTGCGGATCGTCTCGGCCTCGGCGGCCTTACCGTAGAAAGCCTTGTCGAACTTGGTCACCCCGTCGACCAGGTGGGCCACCTCGCCGCCGAAGTCCTCGGCGAGCGCCTGGAGGGTGTATCGGGTGTCCTCCACCGTGTCGTGCAGCAGCGCGGCGACCAGTGTGGTGGTGTCCATGCCGAGGTCGGCGCAGATCTCGGCGACCGCCAGCGGATGGGTGATGTACGGTTCGCCGCTCTTACGGAACTGGCCGCGGTGCATGTTCTCCGCGATCGTGTACGCCCGGCGCAGCACGGCGGGATCGGCGCTGGGATGGATGCTGCGGTGACTGCGGACGAGCTGGCTGACCGGGTCGGTGTCGTTGGTCGGCCAGGTGAGCAACGACCGCAGCCGGCGCGTCAGCGGCAGCTCTCCCGGCTGTGTCGGGAGCGCGCCCCCCAGGGCGGCGCCGTGCCCGGCGTCGACGTCCACGAGGGACACCTCCTCACCCCGGCTCCGCGGCCACCGTCCCCGGCAACCGGAAGCAGGCCCACGAAACGGGCAGGACTGCACTCCCTTAACAGCCTAAGTGAGTCGGCGTCGTCCGATCGGTCACTTGCTCATGAGCGTTCGGTCGAGAGTTGGGAGGACCCACCGTTCTCGGCCTTCGCCAGAAGGTCACGGAACCGGGCAGCACCGGCCACCGGTGACGACCACTCGGACGACATCTCCACCAGCCGGGTCTCCGGTCGTTCCAACCAGGACAGGATCCGCTCGGTCTCCTCGGCCGACGCGCGGGGCACCGGCCCGTGCCCGGGCGGCACCGTCTCGGCGGTGGCCCGGATGGCGGAGATCGTCGGCCGCGGGTGGACACCGGGCGGGGACACCCCGGCACCGGCGAGCCGACCGTGCCGCACCAGCGCCAGCTCCCAGCCACCGCCGGCGGCGGGCCGGGCGGCGACCAGCTCGGCGATCCGGGTCAGCGCGGCGAGCCGTTGCATCCGCACGGTCGCCCGCAGCACGGCGGCCAGCCGGGACCGCACCACCGCGGCCTCCTCGTAGCGCTGGGCGGCCGCCAGGGTGGCGATCCGGGCGAGCAGGGCGTCGACCACCGGTTGCGGATCGCTGGTGGTCGCGGTGCGGAACGGCGCGGCAGCGCGGTGGTCGTACTCGTCGGCGGTGATCCGGTGCTCGCAGGGCGCCGGGCAGCGACCCAGCTCGGCCAGCGCGCAGGCCGGCGTGACCGTGCGCAGCGAGAGCCGGTGGGTGCACTGGCGCAGCGGCACGGCGTCGTGGAACCCGGCCGCCGCCAGCTCGGCGGCCTGTCGGGAACGGAACGGCCCCAGGTAGGCGGTGTCGGTGGGGGAGAGGGCGCGCACCACCGACAGCCGCGGGTACGCCTCGTCGGTCAGCTTGAGCCACACCATCCGCTCGGGGAACTTCGACCGGCGGTTGTACGGCGGAGCGTGTGCGGCGATCAACCTCAGCTCACGGACCTCCGCCTCCAGCGAGTGCGCGCACTCCACCGCCTCGACCCGCTCGGCCGCCGCCAGCATCTCCGACATCCGGGCCCGCTTCTCGGCGGCGGTGAAGTAGCTGCGCACCCGGGTGGCGATGTCGCCGGAGGTGCCGACGTAGAGCGGCCGGTCGTCGGCGGCGCGGAAGACGTACACCCCCGGAGCCTTGGGCAGCCCCTCGGCGAGGTGCCGTTTGCGTCGCTGGGTGGGGGTGACCGCCTTCGCGAACTCGATCGCCTCGCCGACCGTGTCGACCCGGTGCCCGCCCAGCCGGGCGATCAGACCGTGCAGCACGTCCACCGTGGCCTTCGCGTCGTCCAGCGCCCGGTGGGTGGGCCGGGTGGCGGTGCGGAAGTAGGCCGCCAGGGTGCCGAGCTTGCGGTTGGGCACCTCGTCGCGGGTCAGCACCCGCCGGGCCAGCGCCGCCGTGTCCAGCACCCGGGGGTTGGGCCAGCGGTAGCCGTGCCGGGCACAGGCCGCCTTCAGGAAGCCCACGTCGTAGGGGGCGTTGTGAGCCACCAGCACGGCGTCGGCGACGAACTCCAGGAAGCTCGGCAGGACCTGCTCGATCGGTGGGGCGGGGACCAGCATGGCCTGGGTGATGCCGGTCAGCACGGTGATGAACGGCGGGATCGGCACGCCGGGGTTGACCAGGGTGGCCAGCACCCCCAGCTCCTCGCCACCGCGCACCTTGACCGCGCCGATCTCGGTGATTCCGCCGCCGTCCGGCGCGCCGCCGGTGGTCTCCAGGTCGACCACGACGAAGGTGGTCGCGTAGAGCGGCAGCGCCGGGTCGACCCCGGCACCGGCCGACGGATCCAGACCGGCCAGCGACTGCTGGACGTACTCCCCAGGTGCCACGGTCGGCACCGTAACCGGGCGGTCCGACACTCCCGGCACATCCGCCCCGCCAGTCACCACGGGATAGGATGAGAGATCGGCTCACTCACCGGGCGGTGGGCCCGGTCGCGGTGGGAGACTTGCCACATGCCCCTCACCGAGCCGTACGACGACCACCTCCCCGAGGAGGGGTCGTCAGCCGCCGCGCCCGAGGCCGGCGTCGACCCGGGTGTGGGGGCACCCGAACCGGAGCCGATCCTGCCCGAGCCGGTCCGACAGCGCATCGTCGCCCTGACCGCCGCGGTGCTGCCCGGCCTGCCCGCCGACGAGGTGCCGGTGCCGCTGCGCCGGGTGGCCAAGTTCGCCCCGAACCGCCGGGCCCGGCTGGGCGCCCCGGCGATCGCGGCCCAGCTCACCGGCGATCCGCTGTTCCGACAGCGGGTGACCGCAAGGGTGCTCGCCGACGCCGGTGACCTGGGGGCCGCCGTCGTCGCGGGCACCGCACCGGCCGCCGCCGATCCGGTCGAGGTGGCCGCCCTGGCGTACCTGGCCCGGCCCCGGGGCTGGCGGGAGCTGATCGAGGCCAGCGGGGCCGCGGTACGCGCCGAGGCGGACAGCGCGGTCGTCGCCGAACTGGTCCGCGAGGCCGAGCAGCGGGCCGCCCGCGCCGAGCACGACCGGGCGGTGGCCCGGGTCGAGGCGGAGAAGCTCCGCGACGAGCTGGCCCGGGTACGCGAGGAACTGGGTCAGCTGCGGGAGGAGAACCGGCAGCTCAACCGGACGCTGCGGGAGACCCAGGCGCGGGAACGCCGGGCCGGCGAACTGTTGGCCACCGAACGTGGGCGGGCCGCCCGGGCCGCCGCCGACGCCGACGCCGAGCTGCGCCGGGCGCGGGCCCGACTCGCCGAGGCCGAGGCGGCGGCCGGCGTCGCCCGGGCCAGCGCCAAGGAGGCGCGCTCCGTCGACGACGCCCGGCTCTGGCTGTTGTTGGAGACGATCGGGCAGGCGGCCGTGGGGCTGCGCCGCGAACTGGCCCTGGACCCGGTCGACAAGCTGCCCGCCGATTTCGTCGCCGACGCGTTCGCCGAGAACCCGGCCGCCGCCTCCGGTCCGGCGACCCGCGCCCGGGACACCGACGACCCGGCCCGCCTGGACCAGCTGCTCGCCCTGCCCAAGGCGCACCTGGTGGTCGACGGCTACAACGTCACCAAGCGCGGCTTCGGTGAGATGTCCCTCGAACAGCAGCGCAAACGGCTGATCAGCGGCCTGGGCGGGATCGCCGCGCAGACCGGCGACGAGGTCACCGTCGTGTTCGACGGCGCCGAGCGGATGCACGGACTGCCCCCGACGCCGCGCGGCGTACGGGTGCTGTTCAGCCGCAAGGGGGAGACCGCCGACGAGCTGATCCGCCGGCTGGTCCGGGCCGAGCCGGCGGGGCGGCCGGTGGTGGTGGTCTCCTCCGACCGCGAGGTCGCCGACGGCGTCCGCCGACACGGCGCGTACCCGCTGGGAGCCGACTCGCTGCTCCGCCGCCTCGCCCGCTGCTGACCCCCGCCCCACCGACCATGTCGATCACGAAGCCGGCCGGGGCCGTTGGTCGTTGATCACGAAGCCGGCCGGGTGGTTGGTCCGGTTCACGGTCCTCAACCTCATGATCGAGTGGCTTGGGCGGTTCTGTCGTAGCTGCGAGGTAGTGTCCGGGTCGCTGAGAGTGGTCGGGTGGTGGCGAAGGGTTCCGCCCGACAGTCAGGTTGACTCAGGAGGCGTGATGCTCATCGACTGCGATCGGTGCAGGGTGCGAGGTGCCGGCTGTGCCGGATGTCTGGTGACCGCTCTGCTCGACGACCCGTCCGCTGATCTGGGTCCCGCCGAGATCCGAGCGGTCGAGGTCTTCGCCCGTGCCGGGTTCGACGTGCAGGTGCTGGCTGACGAGAGCCGCCCGGTCCGTCCGGCACACCGCCGTCGGGCAGCCTGACCCGCTGCCGCTGCCGCTGCCGCTGCCGCTGCCGGTCGCCGCCCGTCCGCCGTCCGCCGCTCGCCGCGCGTCGCTCGCGCCGGCCGGTAGCGCCGGACGTCGGTGTGCAGGCGGCGGGCAATAGGATGGGCGCTCACGGCGGGAGGAGCGGCGGCATGAGACGGCGACGGCGCGAAACCGGAGGGCCGGGACACGGCCGGATGTCGGCATGACTCCGCGTGGCTGGGCCGTGTTGACCCTCGCCGCCCTGGTGCTGGCCCTGCTGGTGGCCAGCGCCCTGCTGGTGCCGTGGCATCGCCCGCCGGCGCCCCGCGCCGACCAACTCTCCGCGCTACGTGAACTTCCCGCCGACCAGGTCGCCCGGGCCCGGGAGTTCCGCGCCGCGCTGCGCCCCGGCTCGTACGGCGCGCTGCTGATCGGGCTGCTGGTGGCGCTGCTGCTGGGGCTCACCCCGCTCGGCGCCCGCCTGGTCGAGCTGGCCGGCCGGCCCTTCGGCGACCACTGGATCGCCCGGGCCGTGCTCGGCGGCCTCGCCGTCGTGCTCGTCGCCGACCTGATCACCCTGCCCTTCGCCGCCTGGCGGCAGTCGGTGCTCACCCGCTACGGCCTGAGCACCCACGGCTGGAGCGGCTGGGCCGTCGACCTGCTCAAGTCGTACGCGGTCAGCGCGGTCATCGGCGCGGTCGCGCTGCTGGGGTTCTACACCGTGACCCGGCTCGCACCCCGCTGGTGGTGGGCGTTCGGTGCCGCCGGCGCGGCCGGTCTGGTGGTGCTGCTCTCGTTTGTGTTGCCGGTGCTGGTGGAGCCGGTCTTCAACCGGTTCACCCCGATGGAGCAGGGCCCGCTGCGGACCGAGCTGATGGCGATGGCCGCCCGCGACGGCGTACCGGTGCGTGACGTCCTCGTCGCCGACGCCTCCCGACGGACGAAGGCGGTCAACGCGTACGTCTCGGGGCTCGGGCCGACCCGGCGGGTGGTGGTCTACGACACCCTGCTGCGTGAGGCGACTCCCGCCGAGGTGACCAGCGTCGTGGCGCACGAGTTGGGCCACGCCCGGCAGCGGGACGTGGCGGTCGGCACCCTCACCGGCGCGCTCGGCGCCGCCGCCGCCGTGGTGGCCCTCTACCTGCTCGGCTCCTGGCCGCCGCTGACCCGGCTGGCCGGAGTGGAGTCGGTCGCCGAGCCCCGGGCGTTTCCGCTGCTGATCGCCCTGGTGACGGTGGCCGGTCTGGTCGCCGCGCCGGCCCAGGCGCTGATCTCCCGCCGGGTCGAGGCGCGGGCCGACGCGCACGCGCTGGCGCTCACCGGCGACCCGGTCACCTTCGAGGCGATGCAGCGCCGGCTGGCCGGGGTGAACCTGGCCGATCCCGACCCGCCGCGCTGGGAGTACCTCTGGTCGGCGTCGCACCCGTCCACCGTGGAGCGGATCGCCGCCGCCCGCGCCTACGCCAGGAAGGCCGGCGGATGAGTCGGACGTTGCTGATCACGAACGACTTCCCGCCCCGCCCCGGCGGCATCCAGTCCTTCGTGCACCAGTTGGCCGTGCGTCAGCCCGCCGACTCGGTTGTGGTGTACGCCTCCAGCTGGCGCGGCACTGCCACCTTCGACGCCGAGCAGCCCTTCCCGGTGGTCCGGGAGCGTACCCGGGTGCTGCTGCCCACCCCGCTGATCGCCCGCCGTGCGGCCCGGCTGGCCCGCGAGTACGGCTGCGACCGGGTCTGGTTCGGCGCCGCCGCGCCGCTGGGCCTGCTCGCCGCCGGGCTGCGCCGCCGGGCCGGCGTGCGCCGCGTGGTGGCGCTGACCCACGGCCACGAGGTCGGCTGGGCCGCGCTGCCGGCCGCCCGGGCCGCGCTGCGCCACATCGGTCGGGGCGCCGACGTGGTCACCTACCTCGGCGACTACACCCGGGTACGCCTGGAGAAGCCGCTGCACGGGGTGACCACCCTGCGGCGGCTCGCCCCCGGCGTGGACGTCGACACCTATCACCCGGCGGTGGACGGCGAGCCGGTGCGGGTCCGGCTGGGGCTGGCCGACCGACCGGTGGTGGTCTGCGTGTCCCGCCTGGTGCCGCGGAAGGGTCAGGACATGCTGATCCGGGCGCTGCCGGAGATCCGCCGTCGGGTGCCCGACGCGGCGCTGCTCATCGTGGGCGGTGGCCCGTACCGGGCGACGTTGGAGAAGCTGGCCCGCCAGGCCGGCGTGGAGCGGGACGTCGTGTTCACCGGCTCGGTGCCGACGGCGGAGCTGCCCGCCCACTACGCGGCCGGCGACGTGTACGCGATGCCCTGCCGTACCCGCAACCGGGGGTTGGATGTGGAGGGGCTCGGCATCGTCTACCTGGAGGCGTCCGCGACCGGCCTGCCGGTGGTGGCCGGGGACTCGGGCGGCGCACCCGACGCGGTCCGCGAGGGGGAGACCGGGTACGTGGTGCGCGGCCGGGACGTGGCGCAGCTCGCCGACCGGGTCGCCACGCTGCTCGCCGACCGGGATCTGGCCCGCCAGTTCGGTGCGGCCGGCCGTGCCTGGGTGGAGAAGGAGTGGCGGTGGGAGACGCAGGCCGAGCGGATGGCGGACCTGCTGGCCGGCTGACCGCGATCCGCGGGCGCGGGTCGGCGGCGTGGCGCGTCCGGCGGTGTCAGCGGAGGTTGGCCAGGAACCGCTCGGCGGGGGCGGGGCGGCCGAAGTGCCAGCCCTGACCGGCGTCGCAGCCGATCGCGCGTAGCCGCTCGGCCTGCCCGCCGGTCTCCACCCCCTCGGCGGTGACGGTCAGGTCCAGGGCGTGCGCCAGGGAGACCAGCGAGGCGAGGATCCGTTCGTCGGCGTGGGCTCCCGGGGTGCGCAGCCCGCGGACGAACTCTCCGGCCACCTTCAACCCGGTCACCGGCAGGTCGCGCAGGTACGCCAGGTTCGAGTAGCCGGTGCCGAAGTCGTCGATGGCGATGCGCACGCCGAGGTCGGCCAGGGCGCGCAGCGCCAGCACCGGTTCCTCGGCGGTGTTCATCATGGTGCTCTCGGTGATCTCCAGTTGGAGCCGCCGTGGCGGCAGGCCGCTTCGCCGTAGCACCCCGCTGACCTCCTGCACCAGCCCGGGCCGGTGGACCTGACGTACGGCGAGGTTGACGCTGACGAACGGCAGGTCACCGGTCGCGCTCGTCCAACTACCCGCCTCCCGGCACGCCTCGGCGAGCACCCAGGCCCCCAGCGGCACGATCAGCCCGGTCTCCTCGGCCAACCCGATGAAGCGGTCCGGGCGCAGCACCCCGAGCTGCGGGTGGCGCCAGCGCACCAGCGCCTCGACACCGAGCAGGCTCCCGTCGTGCAGCGACGTCAGCGGCTGGTAGTCGAGGTAGAACTCGCCGCGCTCCAGGCCGGCGGGAATGGCCGCGCTGAGCGCCTGCCGGGCCAGCTCCCGGCCGTCGCGCTCGGCGTCGTACAGCTCCCAGCGTGCGCCCCCGGCCGCCTTCGCCCAGTGCAGGGTGCTGTCCGCGGCCCGCATCAGCTCGTCCGGGGACGCGCCGGCCACCTGCCGTTCCACGATGCCGACGCTGGCCGTCAGGGTCACCTCGTGGCCGTCGACGACCGTCGGTTCGGCCAGGGCGGCCAGCGCCGCCTCGGCGACGGCGACCACGTCTCCGGTGCCCGTGCAGCATTTCACGAGGATGACGAACGCGTCCCCGCCGAGACGGGCGACGAGATGGTCCTCGACGGCCCGGCGCAGCCGGTGCGCCATCTCGATGAGCACCCGGTCGCCGGCCTGGTGGCCGTAGGAGTCGTTGACCCGCTTGAAGCGGTCCACGTCGAGAAAGCAGAGCCCGATGCGGTGGTCCTTCCGCTTCGGTTCGTACACCGCCGCGGCGAGCCGGTCGGCGAACAGCTTGCGGTTGGGCAGGTCGGTCAACGGGTCGTGGGTGGCCTGGTGCCGGAACCGGGCCTCGCTGGCCCGCAGTGCCCGTTCCGCCTCGGCGCGAGCGGCCAGGTTGGCCCGCCGGATCGACTCCTGCTCGTCCAGCGTCCGGTCGCGCAGCGCCCGGGCGTACCCGGTGGCCACGGCCGCCAGCAGCCGGGCCATCCGGTCGTCGAGGTCGTCGGCGACCAGCCCCAGGTCGCGGACGAGTCGCAGCTGAAGCACCTCCACGGTCCGACCGAGCCCCTCGGCGGAGGCGATGTGCGCGGCGACCAGTTCGCCGCCCACCCGGTAGCCGGCACGCACATCGAGCGGCTCCGTGCGCAGCGCCTCGGCCAACTCGTCGGTGAGCCGTTGCAGCAGCGCCTCCAGTTGGGCGTGCGTCATCGGCAGGTAGCTGGTGCCGGCGACCGCTTTGGCCCAGGCGCGGGCGAACGCCCCGGGGCGGCGCCGGCCGTCCGCCGGCTCATCCACCGAGCCGCCCCACCCCGCCCAGGAACACCGCCTGCTCGGCGTTCTCGGCACTCTCGGCGGTCTCCGGACGCCACTGCGGCACCCAGACCACTCCGGGTTCGACCAGCTCGAAGCCGTCGAAGAAGGTGGTCAGCTCGGCTCGGCCGCGTACCCACAGCGGGTTGTCGGTGCGGCGGTAGACCTGCTCGGCCTCGGCTCGCTGCGTCTCGTCGCGGCCCTCGTCGCTGGCCTGCGACAGAACCAGGTGGCTGCCCGGGGCCAGCGCGTCGCGCAGGGTCCGTAGCTGGTCGCCGGGGCGATCGTCGTCGGAGACGAAGTGCAGCACCGCCACCACGAGCACGGCGACCGGCTGGGAGAAGTCGAGCAACCGGCGTACCTCGGGATGGGCCAGGATCCGGTCGGGGTGCCGTAGGTCCTCCTGGATCACGGTGGCCCGCTCGTCGCCGGCCAGGATCTCCCGGCTGTGCGCCACCGCCACCGGGTCCACGTCGACGTAGACCACCCGGGCGTCCGGCGCGGCCCGTTGGGCGATCTCGTGCACGTTGCCGACGGTGGGGATACCGGAGCCGATGTCGAGGAACTGACGTACGCCCTGGTCGATCAGGTAGTGCACCACGCGGCGCAGGAACGCCCGGTTCGCCTGCGCCATCAGCGGCGCATCCGGCACGGCCTCCATCATGGCCCGGGCCGCGGCCCGGTCGACGGCGAAGTTGTGCGAGCCCCCGAGATAGTAGTCGTACATCCGGGCGACGCTGGGACGCTCGGTGTCGATGTCGTCGGGTGCCCAGACCGGCCGCTGCATCCTCTACCCCTTTGTTGACAGATGCGAACGTGTCGCCCGCGTGCGCCACTCGGGTATTCTGCCCCCCAGGTGGCCGGGTGCAAAGAGCGCGATCGTTGCGTTACCGGACACTTACCCACCGCGTTGCGGTTGTCCGCTCGCCCGACAGGCACCAAGTGGTGGTGTCCCCGCCTCGGGGACACCACCACTTACAGCAAACGGCGACCCGCGCCTCGGCGCGACCCGCGCGAGAACCCGGGCCGGTGTTAGAACTTCGGGGCGTCTGGTGCTTCGAGCAGGCCGAGCCGCAGCGCGGTCATCAGCGCCTGGGCCCGGTTCGCGGCGCCGAGCTTCTCGTAGAGCTTGGAGATGTGCGTCTTGGCGGTCGACTCGCTGACGAAGAGCTGCTTGGCGATGCCGGCCACGCTCATGCCGTCGGCGAGCAGCCGCAGCACCTGCCCCTCCCGCGGAGACAACTGCGGGCCGGACGGGGCCAGCCGGCGCTTCATCGCCTCGGCCAGGTCGGCGGCGGTGAAGGCGCTGGGAGAGGAGGCGGCGTGCCGGGCGGCGGCGACCACCTCGTCGGCGGGCGCGGTCTTCGGCACGAACGCGCTCGCTCCGGCCTCCAGGGCGCCGAAGAGCTGGTCGTCGCCGGCGTACATGGTGAGCACCACGATGCCCATCGATGCGCTGGACTTGCGCAGCGCCCGGGTGGCCTCCAGGCCGCTGCCGTCGGGAAGCCGCAGATCCATGATCACAACGTCCGGTTGCAGCGCGCCGGCCTGGCGTACGCCCTCGGCGGCCGTGGCGGCCTCGCCGACCACCTCGAACTGCCGGTCGCGTTCGAAGGCGTGCCGGAGACCCTTGCGGATCAGGTCATGGTCGTCGACAAGGAGGACCTTGGTACGGGTCGCCGGTGTCGGGCTTGTGGTCATCCTCGGGTTACTCCCCTTCTGCTGCTGCGCTGCCACGCAGGTTATCGCGCCGGGGCGACGAACCGACCACCACCGCCACGGTCGTCCCGCTGGGTTGCCGCGGCCTGATCTCCAACCGGCCTCGGATACGTTCCGCCCTCTCGGCCATGATCGCAAGACCGTAGTGCCCCTCGACCCGCTGGTCACCGATGCCGTGACCGTCATCCGACACTTCGATCTGCGCGTACGGGGGGTCCACCTCACAGGTGACCCAGAGGTTCGAGGCACCGGCGTGCTTGCGGGCGTTGGTCACCGCCTCCTGCGCGATCCGCAGCAGCTCCGCCTCGGTCGCGGCGGGGAGTCGCGCGGTGGACTCGTCCAGCGACAGGTGCACCCGCAGCCCGCCGGAGGCGCCGACGGTGCGGGCGTACTCGGCGATCGCGGCGGCCAGCCCGCCGTGCCGGTCCACCTCACTGCGCAGCTCGAACAGGCTCAGCCGCAACTCGGTGATGACCCGGGTGACCTCGTGGCGCAGCGCCCGCAGGCTCTCGGCGGTCTCCTCGGCGTCGTCGTGCACGGTGGCCAGGGCGTTGTCGATGCCGTAGCCGACCATCACCAGTTCCTGGGCCACCCCGTCGTGGATCTCCCGGGCCAGCCGCTGCCGCTCCTCGTTGGTGGCCAGCGACCGCACCTCGTCGAAGAGCAGCGCCGCCTCCAACCGCAGCGCGGCCGGGCCGGTCAGCGCGGTCACCCGGGACACCACCGGCGGCGGGTACGCCTGCGCCGCGTCCGCCTCCAGCACCACCAGGCCGACCGTACGGACCCCGGCGACCAGCGGCACGATCAGCGCCGACACCTCACCGCCGTGATGCGACCGGGCCTGCGAGCGGGCCGCCGTCTGCGGCTGCTGGCTGGCCCAGGCGTCGGCGATGGCCGAGTCCGCGTCGAGGGTGGTCTCCCAGTCCACCCGGTCCGCCCCCGTCTGGGCGAGGACCACCAGCCGGCCGCCGCCGCTGGCCGACAGCACCGCCGCCCGGGCGCTCGGCGCCACCGTGCGCAGCTCCTCCAGCAGGTGCTCGGCGATGCCGCCGGGGTCCAGGGTGGCCCCGGGCAGCTGGCGGGCCACCGTACGCAACTGGGTGAGCAGCCGGGTCGCCTCCGCGTACGGCTGGGGTTTGCCGTCGCCGCGGACCCGCATCACCTGGTGCAACGCGCCCGCGGCCCAGAGCCCGAGCGTGGCCAGGATCAGCCACTGCGCGCAGACCGCGAGGTAGCCGGGCTGGCCGAGCTGCCGGCCGCCGTCCACCTGCGTGATCGCGCCGGCGACCAGCAGGGTGACCGCGGTGACCCCGAGCAGCGCCCCGCCCTCGCGGAACCGGCGGCGCAGCGCGGTCACCGTCACCGGCACCGCGAGGTAGGGCAGCACCGCGGAGGCCCCGAGCCCGCGCACCGACCCGCCGATCGCCGAATCGACGGCGACCTGGCTGGCCGCCAGCCCGAGCACCACCGCCTCGGTCGCCCGGCTCAGCGGACCGAGCAGCCGGTGCTCGGGGGCGAGCAGGCCGGGTAGCCCGGCGAACGCGAGCAGGACGATCCACCACAGCTGGGCGGCGTCGCCGGTGGCGACCAGGGTCAGGACGGCGACGAGGACCAGCATCACCACGCGCGCGGCGGCGGCGATGACCCGGGTGGGGGGCCGGACAGGTGTGGATGTGGACACGTGACGGATCGTAGTCAGGCCCGGTAGATGTCGAGGATCTCGGACTCGTACGCCTTGTGCACGACCTGGCGCTTGACCTTGAGCGACGGGGTCAGCTCCCCGGTCGCCTCGGTGAAGTCCCGGGGCAGGATCCGGAACACCTTGATCGCCTCGGCCTTGGACACCGACCGGTTGGCCTGGTCGACCGCGCGCTGGATCTCCGCGCGCATTTTCTCGTCCTCGCACAGCCGGGCCACCGGCGTGTCCGCCGGCAGGTCGTGCGCGGCGAGCCACTTGGGCAGCGCCTCCTCGTCGATGGTGACCAGGGCGGCGATGAACGGCTGCCGGTCACCGACCACCAGGCACTGGCTGACCAGGTGGTGCGCCCGGACCTGGTCCTCCAGCACGGCCGGGGCGACGTTCTTGCCGCCCGCGGTCACGATGATCTCCTTCTTGCGGCCGGTGATGCTGAGGAAGCCGTCGCTGTCGAGCTGGCCGAGGTCGCCGGTGCGGAACCAGCCGTCGGTGGTGAGGGCGTCCGCCGTGGCCGCCTCGTTCCTCCAGTAGCCCTGGAAGATCAGGTCACCGGCGATCAGGATCTCGCCGTCGTCGGCGATCCGGACGGTCACCCCGGGCAGCGGGCGTCCCACGGTGCCGATCCTGGTGGCGCCGGGCAGGTTCGCGCTGGCGGCGGGGGAGGTCTCGGTGAGGCCGTAACCCTCGCAGACGGTCACCCCGATGCCCCGGAAGAAGTGCCCGAGCCGGGCGCCGAGCGGCGCCCCGCCGGAGATGGCGTTGCGGCACCGGCCCCCGAGCGCGGCCCGCAGCTTGCCGTAGACCAGCTTGTCGAAGACCGCGTGCTGGAGTCGCAGCGCCATACCCGGCCCGCCGGGGGTCTCCAGCGCCTCGCTGTAGGCGATGGCGACCCGCTCGGCCCGGTCGAAGATCGCGCCCTTCCCCTCCGCCTCGGCCTTCTGCCGGGCCCCGTTGTAGACCTTCTCGAAGACCCGGGGCACGGAGAGCACGAAGGTCGGCCGGAAGTCCTGCAGTTCGGCGACCAGGTTCCTGGTGTCGGCGCAGTGCGCCATGGTGGCCCGGGCCTGCACCACGCCGATCTGGATGAGCCGGGCGAAGGCGTGCGCCAGCGGCAGGAACAGCAGGGTCGACGCGCCGGGGCCGAAGAGGTTCGGCAGCACCGGCACCGCGTTGGCGATGTCGGCGTACATGTTGCGGTGGGTCAGTACGCAGCCCTTGGGGCGGCCGGTGGTGCCGCTGGTGTAGATGATGGTGGCGACGTCGCCGGCGCGGACCGCCTTGCGTCGCCGCTCGACCTCGGTCGGGTCGACCGGTGCGCCCAGCGCCACGATCTCGTCCACCCCGCCCCGCTCGAACTGCCAGACGTGGCGCAGCTCGGGCAGCCGCTCCCGGATGCCGGTGACAAGGTCGGCGTGCGCGTCCGACTCCACCACCAGCGCGACCGCGCCCGAGTCGGCGAGGATCCAGGCGGCCTGCTCGGCGCTGGAGGTCTCGTAGATCGGCACGGTCACCGCACCGGCCGCCCAGATGGCGTAGTCCAGCAGGGTCCACTCGTACCGGGTGCGGCTCATCAACGCCACCCGGTCGCCGGGGTTGATTCCGGCCCCGACCAGGCCACGGCCCACCGCGATCACCTCGTCGCGGAACTCGCGGCAGGTCACGTCGACCCGGCCGGCGCCGGCCGGCGCGGGACGGACGAACTGCACCGTGTCCGGAGCGGCCGTCGCGTTGTCCCAGACCGGGTCGGTCAGGTTGGCCGCGTCGCCGATGGTGACGATCGGCGGAACGGAGAACTCGCGCACCTGCACTCCCTCGCGCTCGGACTGTCCGGGCCGGCCGCCACGGCGGATCGGCTCTGACGAAACCTACCCGTACCCCTGCACGGGCGGGCCAGGGAGGTTGCCGTCGGGCCGGTCAGACGCCCGCACCGCCGGGGTGAAAGTGGCGGCCCGGCCTGCCCGCGGCCGTTCCCCGGCGACGTGGTGGGGTGGAGCGACGGAGCCACGGGTGGCTGCGGGTAGCCTCCCCCCATGGCGGACTCCTCCACCCAGTCGATCACCATCGGCGCGTCACCGGATCAGGTGGCGGCGATCATCTGCGACTTCCCGAGTTACCCGGAATGGACCGAGGCGGTACGCCGGGCGGAGGTGATCGAGGAGTACGAGGACGGCTACGCCAGCCAGGTCCGGTTCAGCCTCGACGCCGGCGTGCTGGCCGACGAGTACGTGCTGGCCTACGAGTACGCCGAGGACCTGTCCCGCATCGAGTGGCATCTGGTGGCGCCGTCGCGGATGCAGAAGGCGCAGCGCGGGTCGTACGACATCGTGGGCAACCTCGACGGCACCTGCACGGTGACGTACACACTCGAGGTGGAACTGTCGGTGGGCATGCTCGGCATGTTCCGCCGCAAGGCCGAGAAAATGATCATGGATACGGCGTTGAAGCAGCTCAAGCGCCGGGTAGAGGAAGCCGGTGCGGCACAGTGACGCGCCGGCCCGCGGCACGGTAGAGGAGCCGGTCATGGGGGGTACGGATCCGGGCTCCGCCCGGGAGGAGGCCGAGCGGCTGGTCGCCACCCTGCTCGCCACGGCGCGCCTGGCCACCGCCGGTCCCGGTGCCGCCGCGTGGGGCCCGCTCGGCGGGATGCTCTCCGGTGTCCTCGGTCACAACGCCGACCCGTCCCGACCGTCGGGCGGCGACAGCGGGGCCGGGGGATTCGCCACCGGAGCGCCGGAATGCTGTGTCTGCCCGGTCTGCCGGGGCATAGCCGCGTTGCGGGACCCGAGTCCGGAGTTCGCCGAGCGCCTCGCCACCGGCGCCGGTGACTTCGCCGCCGGCGTCGCCAGCCTGCTGCGGGCGTTCGCGTCGGCCGGTAACGGGGAAGCCACCCGGCGGACGCCCACCGGCACCGCGCCGGGCACCGGGGCCGAACCGGACGCCGACCACGTGTGGCGCGAGGCCACCCGTACCGGGCATGATTCTGCGTCGGCGCCGGAGCGCGACGTCTGGTCCGCCGCCACCCGGGCGACCGAAGCGGTCGTACCGGCTCCCGCCGCCCCGCCCGCCGACGACGTCGGGCCGGCCGCGCCGGCCCCGGTCCGGCCGACGACCGACCGTCCGGTGGTGCCCGCCTCGCGGGTACCGCCCGGTACGGACGGGGGCGCATCGGACGACCGGGCCTGAACACCCGACACCCCGACGACGTACGGCCGGTCCGGCCGAGGTCGGGCAGCACAGTAGAGGGGAGTGGCAGCGGTGACGCTGACCATCGGAGTCGACGTCGGTGGCACGAAGGTGGCCGGCGGTGTCGTGGATGACACCGGCCGGGTTCTGGTGCACACCCGACGGGACACCCCCGCGGAGGACGTCGGCAAGACCCGCGACGTCATCACCGAGGTGGTCACCGAACTGGCGGCCCGGCACGACGTCCACGCCGTCGGGATCGGCGCGGCCGGGTGGATCGACGCCTCCCGCTCCACCGTGCTCTTCGCCCCCAACCTGGCCTGGCGGGACGAGCCGCTGCGGGACTACGTCAGCGCCGCCACCGGCCTGCCGGTGATCGTGGAGAACGACGCCAACGTCGCGGCCTGGGCCGAGTTCCGCTACGGCGCGGGCCGCGACGCCGAGGACTCCATGGTCATGTTCACCATCGGCACCGGCGTCGGCGGCGGCATCGTGCTCGGCGGCGAGCTGGTCCGGGGTGCCAACGGCATCGCCGCCGAGCTGGGGCACATGCTCACCGTGCCTGACGGGCACCAGTGCGGCTGCGGCCGGCTCGGCTGCATCGAGCAGTACGCCAGCGGCAGCGCGCTGGTCCGGTTCGCCCGGGCCGGTGCCCGGCAGGAGCCGCAGCGCGCCACCGGCCTGCTGGAGTTGGCCGCCGGCGACGCCGAGGGGGTCACCGGCCCGATGGTGACCGCCGCCGCGCGGGCCGGCGACCCGGTCTCGACCGAGGCGTTCGCCCAGATCGGCCGCTGGCTCGGCACCAGTCTCGCCGACATGGCCCAGATCCTCGACCCGCAGGTGCTGGTGGTCGGCGGCGGCGTGATCGAGGCCGGCGACCTGCTGCTCGGCCCGGCCCGGCGGTCCTTCACCGACGCGTTGGCCCAGCGCAGCCGGCTGCCGGTCGCCGAGGTACGCCCCGCCGAGCTGGGCAACAGCGCCGGTGTCATCGGCGCCGCCGATCTCGCCCGCCGGCTGTGACCGGCGCCGACCAGCGGGGCGGAGTGCCGCTGCGGGTGGTGTCCTACAACGTCCACAGCCAGCGTGACGACACCGCCGCCCTGGCCGCCGTGGTCCGGGCGGTCGCGCCCGACGTGGTGGTCGTGCAGGAGGGTCCCCGCCGGTTCCGTTGGCGGCAGCGCAGCGCCGCGCTGGCCGAGTCGTTCGGGCTGGTGGTGGCGGCCGGTGGCCTGCCCTCGCTGGGCAACCTGCTGCTGACCAGCCTCCGGGTCCGGGTGCTCGGCAGCCGGTGCCGGCGTTTCCCGCTCACTCCCGGGCGGCACCTGCGCGGTGCCGCGTACGCCCGGTGCCGGGTCGGTCCGGCGGACTTCCTGCTGGCCGGCTCGCACCTGTCCACCGACCCGGCGGAGCGGCCCGGCCAGGCCGCCCTGCTCCGGCGGGACCTGGCCGCCGAGACGCTGCCGGTGGTCCTCGGCGCGGACCTCAACGACGGCCCGGACTCGGTGACCTGGCGGACGGTGGGGGAGGGGCTGACCGACGCGGCGGTCGCCGCGTGCGCCGCCGACCGGCACACCTACCCGTGTACCGACCCGCGTCGGCGCATCGACGCGCTCTTCGTCGACCCCCGGGTGACCGTGGTCGGGTACGACGTGGTCGACACGCCGCAGACCCGGCGGGCCAGCGACCACTTCCCGGTCCTGGCCGACCTGCTCCTGCCGGTGGCCGGTTGACCTGCCCGGAAGCGGTGCCGACCGGCCCCGCGGCCCCGCGCCGCGCCGAGGCCGGCGGCGTCGGCCCACCCCGTGGGCACCGGGGCACACCGCGCCCACGATCCTTCCGCCCCGGTGCGCCGGGCTGGACAACCCCCGCGGGTGCGGGGAGGATGCCCGTCGAACCGGCGTTCGTGCCGCACATAAGGAGATGTTCCGGTGCCCCCCTCCACCGCGCACGGCCGGCCCGATCCGGAGACCAGCACGCTCGACCTGAGCCGGGACGGCCGCCCGGTCTCCGACCGAGGTGACACGGTCTGCGTGATCGGCGCCGGTGCCAGCGGCCTCACCGCCATCAAGAACCTCGTCGAGCATGGCTTCGGCGTCGACTGCTACGAGCGGGAGACCGGCGTCGGTGGGGCGTGGAACTGGCGGCACGACCGCAGCCCGGTGTACGCCAGCACCCACCTGGTCTCGTCGCGGCCGCTCACCCAGTTCCCGGACTTCCCGATGCCGGACTCCTGGCCGGACTACCCGCACCACCACCAGCTGCTGTCCTACCTGGAGCGCTACACCGACCACTTCGACCTTCGCCGGCACATCTGGTTCGGCACGGAGGTGGTCCGGGTCGAGCCGGTCGACGGCGACCGTTGGGACGTCACCACCCGCAGCACCGGCGGATACGGCCCGGAACGCACCCTGCGCTATGCCGCCGTCGTCGTCGCCAACGGGCACAACTGGTCACCGAAGCTGCCCCGCTACGACGGGCTGGAGGAGTTCCGGGGCGAGGTGATGCACGCCTCGTCCTACAAGGACCCGGCCCAGTTGCGCGGCAAGCGGGTGCTGGTGGTCGGTGCCGGCAACACCGGCTGCGACATCGCCGTCGAGGCCGCCCAGCAGGCGTCCTGCTGCTGGCACTCCACCCGGCGTGGCTACTGGTACGCCCCGAAGTACCTGCTGGGTCGCCCCGTCGACCAGGTCAACGACCTGCTGCTGAGCCTGCGGCTGCCGCTGCGGCTACGGCAGTGGCTCTACCACCGGATGCTGCGGCTCACCGTCGGTGACCCGACCCGGTTGGGTCTACCCAGGCCCGACCACCGGATCTATGAGGCGCACCCGATCGCGAACAGCCAACTGGTCCACCACGTCAGCCACGGGCAGATCGCTCCGGTGCCCGACGTGGCCCGGTTCCACGGTGGTGGAGTCACCCTCACCGACGGCCGGGAGATCGAGCCGGAGCTGGTCGTCTTCGCCACCGGGTACCTGCCCCGCTTCGAGTTCCTCGACCCAGGGCTGCTCGGTGACGGCGACGGCTCGGGTCGTCCCCGCCTCTGGCTGCACGCCTTCCCGCCCAACCAGCCCACTCTCGCGGTGGCCGGGCTGCTGCAACCGGACTCCGGCGTGTTCACCCTGACGCACTGGCAGACCGTCGTGTTCGCCCGGCTGCTCCAGGCCCGCCTGGCCCGGCCGGACCGGGCGGCCGCCTTCACCGCCCGGGCCGCGACCGGCGCGGGCGAGCGCTACGCGGGAAAGGTCACGGACAGCAGCCGGCACTGGTTCGAGGTTCGGCACGTGCCATACCTGCGCGCGGTGCAGCGCGCCCTCGACGAACTGGGGGCCCGGTGAGCGTGAGGAACGCAGCGCAGCGGAGTCCCGCAGTCGCGAACGGAAGGCAGGCTCGGTGAGCGTGAGGAACGCAGCGCAGCGGAGTCGGGCAGTCGCGAACGGAAGGCAGGCTCGGTGAGCGCGAGCAACGAGCGGGTGCGTGTCCTGCGCGGGCGGGAGTGGGCCCGGCCGGTCCGCCCGGTCCGGCGTGAGGTGCGAGGGGTCACCCCGGAACTGGACGAGGGGCGACCGCCGCTGCTCTTCGTGCCGGGCTTCGGGCACGGGGCCTGGGCGTTCGCCGAGCACTGGCTGGAGCACGCCGCGTCGCGCGGTTTTTCCGCGTACGCGATGAGCCTGCGCGGGCACGGCGGCAGCGACCCGGCGCCGGAGGCGACGCTGCGGGCGTACACCCATGATGTGGTTCAGGTGGCCGCGGGCCTGCCGCGGCAGGCGGTGCTGGTGGGGCACGGCGCCGGGGCGCTGGTGGTGACCCACGCCCTGGCCCGCTACCCGGCCCGGGCGGCGGTGTTGGTCGCGCCGGTGCTGGGCGGCTGGTCCACGGCCGGCGTGGCGCTGCGCCGCAACCCGGCCGGTACGCTGCCCGCGCTGTTCGGTGGTCCGTTGCGACTGCACCGTCGGCAGTTGTTCAGCCGCGAGTTGCCCGAGGCCGAGGCTCGCCGGCACGTCGCGCGGCTGGGCCGGGCCGGCCGGCGGGCCCAGTGGCAGCTGCTGTCCGGCCGGCCGGCGGAGCCGGCGGTGGGCCGGCCGCCGGTGCTGGTGGTGGGCAGCCCCGACGACCGGGTGGTGCCGCCGGCTGCCCTGGAGCGGGCCGCCGGCCGGTACGGCTCGGCTCCGTTGCTCTTTCCCGGCATGGGGCACGACCTGATGCTCGACGCCCGGTGGCGGGAGCCGATCGACGCGATCTGCGACTGGCTGGTGAAGGAGCCGCAGCGGGTGTGAGGACGGCTCAGCCGGGGGTGCCGAGCCGGCGTACCAGCGAACCGGTCTCGTCCAGGGCGCTGAGGTAGGAGCGGGCCCAGGCCCGGATGTCGTGGCGGTGCAGGTGCCCGCGCATGGCGCGCATCCGCTCGCGGGTGTCGCCCGGGCTGGCGCGCAGGGCCGCGAGCAGCATCTGCTTGAGCCCCTCCAGGTCGTGCGGGTTGACCAGGTACGCCTGCTCCAGCTCGGCCGCCGCGCCGGCGAACTCGCTGAGCAGCAGCGCCCCGGTGTCGTCGACCCGGGCGGCGACGTACTCCTTGGCGACGAGGTTCATCCCGTCCCGCAGTGGCGTCACCGCCATCACGTCGGCGACCCGGTAGAGGGCGGCCAGTTCGGTGCGGTCGAAGGGCTGGGTGAGGTAGTGGATCGCCGGTTCGCCGACCCGGCCGAACTCGCCGTTGATCCGCCCCACCTCGCGTTCGATCCGTTCCCGCAGAATCTGGTACTGGCCGACCCGCTCCCGGCTGGGCATCGCGACCTGCACCAGCACGGTGTCGCGGACCTTCACGTCGCCGCTGGCCAGCAGCTCGCTGTACGCCTTGAGCCGCTGCTCGATGCCCTTGGTGTAGTCCATCCGGTCGACGCTGAGGATCACGTGCTCCGGGTCGCCCAGGTCGTGCCGCAGCCGCCGGGCCCGGGCGGTCACCTCGGGGCGACCGGCCAGCGCGGCCATCTCGACGGTGTCGATCGACACCGGGTACGCCCCGACCCGCACCTTCCGGTCGTCGACGTCGATCCGCCGGTCGGTCGCCGGCAGGCCGAGCACCTTGGCGACGAGCTGGGCGAAGTTGTGCGCGGCCTGGGCGCGCTGGAAGCCGATCAGGTCGGCGCCGATCATTCCGCGCAGCAGTTCGGCCCGGCGGGGCAACTGCATGAACAGCTCCGGCGGCGGGAACGGCACGTGCAGGAAGAAGCCGATGCGCAGGTCGGGGCGGAGCGCGCGGAGCAGGCCGGGGACCAGTTGCAGGTGGTAGTCCTGCACCCAGACCAGGGCGCCCGGCTCGGCCACCGTCGCGGCTGCCTCGGCGAACCGCTGGTTGACCCGCTGGTACGCCTCCCACCAGCGCCGATGGTATTCGGGCTGCTCGACCGCGTCGTGGTAGAGCGGCCAGAGGGTCGCGTTGGCGAAGCCCTCGTAGTGGTCGCGCAGGTCTTCGGCGGTGAGTGGGACGGTGTGTAGGCGGACGCCGTCCACGTCCGGGTAGCTGGGCGCCGGGCCGGTGCCACCGGCCCAGCCGACCCAGGTCGCCGGGGTGTGTCGAAGCAGCGGGTGCAGGGCGCTGACCAGCCCGCCGGGGCTGCGGCGCCACTCGCAGGCGCCGTCGGGGGCCACGCTGTCGTCGATGGGCAGCCGGTTGGCCACCACCACGAGGGAACTCTGTCGCATCGGGGATCCGCTCCGCAGCCGGGTCGACCGCCCGGGAGGAGAGGAACACATCGGGCAGCCGGTGGGGAAGTGCCGTACAGCCGTATTCCTACTGACTGTAAGTTACACCCCTGTTACGCCCTCGCCGGGACCCGTGGCGTCCCGCGATTCGGGCGGAGCGGAGCGTGACCGGGGGCCTCGGCTCAGACCACGGCCCCGTCGTCCGGGTCGCGGTCCTCCTCGTCGCCGGGCCGCAACCGCCAGACCAACGTGACGAAACCGGCGAGGATGCCGACGAAGCCGAGCAGCGTCACCACCGACGGGTCCGCCGGCAGCAGCCGCGGGTTGAGGAAGAGCACGAAGCCGATGATGATCGCCAGCACCCCGACCACGGCGTACTTGGAGATGCGGGGCAGCGG
>NZ_SMJY01000370.1:0-1948 GCF_004348355.1 Micromonospora sp. KC721
GGGTGGTGTCGCGGGGGGTCATGCCGGTCCTAGAAGGGGATCGTGGCGTGGGTGGGCAGGACGACACCGGCGGGCAGGCCGGCGGCGAACCCGGCGGCCTGGCACCCGTACATCGGGCGCAGCGCCAGGCGGGCCTCGCCGGCGCGGGCCTGGATGATGCCGGTGGCCTCGTCGAGGTGCTTCTCGTCGGCGACGGTCGCGGTGACCAGCACGGTGAACCGGGTGACGCCGGCGCCGGTGGCTTCCTCCTCCGCGGCCTGCTCGGCGGCGGCCAGGTCGGTCAGGTCCCGGGCGCTGGGCCGGTGTTTCTTACCGGCCAGGAACCGGGCGTCGCGCTTGTCGGACTCGACCAGCCGGGCCGCCTCGCCGGGGGAGTACGGCCGGTAGATCATGGTGACCCGCTTGCGCAGCAGTTGCGGGTCGGGGTCGGTCAGCCGCGAGAACAGCCGCGAGTGCACCACACCCCGGGGTGCTTCGACCATGCACCAGGTGCGCGACACCCCCGAGTCGTGCCGGTAGCTGTCCCAACTTTCCCGGGCGGCCACCGGCCCGGCCTGCGTCCAGTCGGGCGTGAGCTGCGGATCGCGGGCCAGATCCAGGGCCGCGGCCGGGTCGTAGGCGGCGCGCACCACCCTGGCCAGGCCACGGGCGGACATCGGCACGATGCCGGCGCCGGTCGCGCCGGTCAGGCCGGCGTGCAGGTGCGGCAGCCGGGCGGCGACCTCCCGGCAGACGTCCTCGTGCGACATCGCCCGGCCTGGCGGGGCCGAGTAGGTCAGCGACACGCGGGTGTCCACGGTCGCCGACCCGGCCGGGTACGACTCGACGACGTCGTTGAGGACCTGCAGGGCCAGCGCCGGCGCGTCCGGCCTGCTGGTGGCGGCCACTTCGGCGGCCAGGCGGGTGCCGGGGTCCGGGGTGGTCTCGACGGTGACCTGCGCCTGCACGAGCTGCGGCTCGCGGGACAGCGCCGACAGCCAGGACGCGAGGTGCCCGACGCGGGCGTCGATGACGGCCTGGTCGACCAGGTCCATGCCCTCCGGCGCGCAGCGCAGGGTGACGGTGTAGTGCCGGCTCTGCGGCACCACGACGACCGCGACGACCCCGGAGCGGCCGGTCTCCACCTCGTACACCTCGGAGCGGGCCAGCACCCCTGGCAGTTGGTGGGCGGCGGTGACCCGGGACGCGACGCCAGAGATGTAGAGGTGGTGGCGACGCGAGCGCGCCAGCCACCACGCCACCCGGGCGTTGATGACCTGGAATCCGGTGCGCCCGTTGACCCGGATCGCCAGGGGCGCGAGGACCAGCAGACCGGCGACGGCGGTGATCAGCGCCGCGAGAGCGGAGACCGGCAGCATCGCGGCGGCGAGCACCATGACCAGGAACGCGGCGATGGTGCCGGCCGGGCCGAGCCCGAACAAGCCGGCGCCGCGGCCGAGCCGCCAGTTGCCGTAGGTGCGCTGCTCGACCGGCCGCTCCCGCGTCCCAGTGCTCATGAGCCCTCACCGTCCACCGCTCCGGACGCCGTCCCGCTGACCTTGCGCACCACCGCCGGACCAGCCTTCGCCGCCGCGACACCACCAGCCGCACCGGCACCGACGGGCCCGGCTGCGGCAGCCCCTGCACCGGCCGCGCCAGCGCCAGCACCCGCTGTGCCCGCGCCAGCGCCCGCGCCGCCGGAGGCACCAGCTCCTGCCCCCGCCGTCCCGGCACCCGCAGCGTGACCAGACCCGGCCGCACCAGACCCCGAGCCTCCACCGGCGGTGCGGGGAGTCGGAGCGGACGGATCCGCGCCACCCGGGCGGGACTGACCGCCACCAGGCACCCCTGGCAGTTGGTGGGCGGCGGTGACCCGGGACGCGACGCCAGAGATGTAGAGGTGGTGGCGACGCGAGCGCGCCAGCCACCACGCCACCCGGGCGTTGATGACCTGGAATCCGGTGCGCCC
>NZ_SMJY01000371.1:0-1849 GCF_004348355.1 Micromonospora sp. KC721
CCCCGGACGCCCGCCCGTGGGCCGTTCCACCTCGGGTGGCGGCCGGGTGGCCGGCATCGTCATCGCGGTCGTCGCCGTGCTCGCCCTCGGCATCTGCGCCTGCCTGGGCGCGGCCAGCGTGCTGGTCGGGCGGTTCGGCTCGGAACCGGTGGCCGAGGATCCGTACCACGACGGCTACGACGAGCAGGATTCGTGGACTCCGGCCGCGCCCAGCCAGCCGACGCCCGCCACCACCCCGTCGGGCGGACCCGGCAGATACCCGGTGTCGTACGAGGTGACCGGCACCGGGCGGGGCAACATCCAGTACTACGACGCCAACGGCGACTTCATCCGCCTGGAGAGTGTGCGGCTGCCGTGGCGCGAGAAGATCCGCACCGACGATCCGAACCGGGTGATCGTGATCGCCACCGGCGACGGCGACGGTGCCCTCAGCTGCACGGCCCGGATCGGTGACCGTGCCCCGGTGACGCAGGTCGGGGAGCCGGGTAGGGAGGTGACCTGCCAGCCCAGCTGACCGGGCCGGCCGGCCCGTAGGCTGACCGGCGTGACGACGCTTCCCGATGTCGACCCGCTCGTGGCCCGGATGCGTCCCTTCGGGACGACCATCTTCGCCGAGATGTCCGCGCTCGCCGTCCGCACCGGGGCGGTCAACCTCGGGCAGGGCTTCCCGGACAGCGACGGCCCGCCGGAGATGCTCGCCGCCGCGGCCGAGGCGCTGCGTACCGGGCAGAACCAGTACCCGCCGGGTCCGGGTGTCCCCGCGCTGCGCGCGGCGGTCGCGGCCCACCAGCGCCGGTTCTGGCACCTGGCGTACGACCCGGACGCGGAGATCGTGATCACCGCCGGCGCCACCGAGGCGATCGCCGCCAGCATCCTGGCCCTCTGCGAGCCCGGGGACGAGGTGGTCTGCTTCGAGCCCTACTACGACTCGTACGCCGCCTCGGTCGCCCTGGCCGGCGCGGTGCGACGGCCGGTCACCCTGCGCCCCGACGAGACCGGCCGGTACGCCTTCGACCCGGCGCAGCTACGCGCCGCGTTCGGGCCCCGGACCCGGCTCGTCCTGCTCAACTCCCCGCACAACCCGACCGGCAAGGTGTTCACCCCCGACGAGCTGATCCTGATCGCCGAGCTGTGCCAGCAGCACGACGTCTACGCGGTCACCGACGAGGTCTACGAACACCTGGTCTTCACCGACGCCGCCAGCCGGCACCTGCCGCTGGCCGGTCTGCCCGGGATGCGGGAACGGACGCTGCGGATCTCCTCAGCCGGCAAGACGTTCTCCTGCACCGGCTGGAAGGTCGGCTGGGTCAGCGGGCCGGCCCGGCTGGTTTCGGCGGTGCTGCGGGTCAAGCAGTTCCTCACCTTCGTCAACGCCGCGCCGCTGCAACCGGCGGTCGCCGTGGCGCTGGGGCTGCCCGACGCCTACTTCACCGGGTTCCGGGACGACCTCCAACGGCGGCGTGACCAACTTGTGGCGGGCCTGGTCGACGCGGGCTTCGACGTGCTGAGCCCGGAGGGGACGTACTTCGTGACCGCCGACGTGACCGCGCTCGGCGGGCGGGACGGCGTGGAGTTCTGCCGGTCGCTGCCGGAGCGCTGCGGGGTGGTGGCCGTGCCCACCCAGGTCTTCTACGACGACCCGGAGGCCGGCCGGCGGCTGGTCCGGTTCGCCTTCTGCAAGCGGCCGGAGGTGCTCACCGAGGCGGTCGACCGGCTACGCAGCCTGGCGGGGCAGACCCGCTGACCCGGCCCGCCGGGCTCGGACCCGTGTCGCCCTCGTTCGCGGCTGTGGGGCTCGCGAACCCGGCTCACTGCCCGCACTGACGGAACGTCCGGGCGGGGGACCGGG
>NZ_SMJY01000372.1:0-1821 GCF_004348355.1 Micromonospora sp. KC721
GGGGAGGATCTCGGCGCTCGGAGTCCACTGGATCTCGGTGCCGGGAGTGAAGTACGCCTGGTAGCTGCCGGGGACGGCGCCGACGGTGACCGAGGCGCCAAAGCCAGCGGGGAGCTCAGGGTCGCGGCCCCGGGCGCCGATGCGCCCGCACCCGCCTGCGTTCTGGCCGTTGATCCGGATGGAGACGGCGGCCAGTTCCCTGCTCCGGGCGGTGAACTGTGGCCGGTCGGGGATGCCGTCGGCCGCCTCGAACGTCAGGTGGTAGAGGTAGGGGCTGGTGCGCGAGCCGTTCTGGCTCAACGCCGCGTAGACGTTCAGGTCGAGTCCTTCGACCGGGCCGGTGGGCTTGACGTACAGGCCAGCCGGATAGTCGAAGTCCGCCGCGTACCAGATCTCCTGTCCCGGGGTGGAGCGCGTGACCTGCACCGTACCTGCGACCAGCCGGGCGTCGGGGCGGTCCACCGAGGCGCCGACCCGCGCGGTGTCGCGGGCGTCGAGCACTGCCGAGGCGGAACCGTCGACGGTCACCAGAGTGTCCATCGGCATGCTCAGCGACATCCCGGCGTGTTCGACCGTCTCGACGAAGGATTGCACCAGGTACGACCCGGCGGCCACCTGAGCCGTACCCTCACCGTCGGTGAGGGCGACCACGGTGAGGTCGCCGCTGGCCAGATCGAAGGCGAGGGCGTAGCTGGCGCGCTCGGTGCTCGGTGCCGCGCCGAGCCGGTCCCGAACCAGCACCCGCAGGGTGGCGAGATCCTCCGTCGCAGCACGGGTTCGGCCCTGCGCCGAAGCGGGCCGGCCGGAGGTCCCCCTGCGCCAGTGGCGTGGGTCGACCGTGCTGGGGGTGATGGTGGCACCGAGGGTGGCGTTTCCCGTGGTCTCCGCGCGGTCGGCCGCCAAGGCGGTGGGCGGGATCAGCACGGTCGCGACGCCGGCACTGGCGAGAGCGAGCGTCGCCGTGGTGGCGGCGACTCCGCGTTTCGGTCTCTGGTGGACGGCGGGTGAGGCCACGATGCGGCTGATCCGATGGGCCGGACCACCCGCAACCCACGCCGCGCGCGGTCCGCTGGGTACGTCCTCAGTGCCCGTTGAGTAACTGGATCATGGGGGTGGGTGGTCGGCCGGTGGCGTGGTGGCGGGCCAGACATGTGCCATGGTGGGGATGCCCGTCCTGTTCAGGCCGACCGGCCCTCGGTGCCCAACCCCCTGACACCCCGCGAGACCGAATCCTGGTGGCGTGACGAATCGGTCGTCCCACCGGTCCCCCCGCCACTCCCTCAGCGGAGGGAGCGTGATCCCTTATCCAGGGGAGGACGGGCGATCCATCGCCAGGTCTCATTGACTCATGGTTGCCAGTCGGTGTCTTGTCAGTTCTCGGGTGGTCGGTCGAGTTGTTGACCGATCGCATCCGCACGGGTGGAGGTTGCGGCTGCCGGCGTGGCCGGTGTTGGCACCGGGCTGGGCCGGGACCAGCCGGTTGACCCCGTCCACGGTCGAGGTGGTCGGGCGATGACAGCGAGGCAGCGGCCCTGGCGCGTGCGAGTTCCGGAGCGGTACGGCCACGCGGCCAGCACGTCGTCGGGACACCCTCGCCAGGGGGTTGACGTGTCGGAGGGTGCCGATCGCTCTTCCCGAACGGCTGCGGGTGCCCGGGTCTGGCCGTGGACGGTGTCGTGCGTCGTGTTCGTCGTCGCGGAGGTGGCTCTGCGTGCGTACTGGATCGCGGGTGGCCGGTGGGGGTACACCGCCTGCGACCGCACCGATCTGGTCGACTCGGCGGGAGGCTGCGGCGCGGACCGGGTTGAGACGTTGGCGTTC
>NZ_SMJY01000373.1:0-1814 GCF_004348355.1 Micromonospora sp. KC721
CTCCGGTTTTCAGGTTCTGCTTGGTCGCTGAACCATCTACCGGAGACCTCACTCGTTTTCGATCTCCGACACGCGAAGATCTTCAAGCCACCTCAAGCCCTGGCACCGACTTCGACACAGGCCCTAGTGGCCGCGCCGCAGGTGTGCTGTTCCAGCGGGGCGAAGTCGGCAGTGGAAGCGCCGACGATGTTGAGACGCTTGCCCGGCGGGCCTGCTCATGTAGGGCGTCTTCAAGATGGTGGAGCGAAAGGCAGGACCAGGGGAGCCGTTGGCGCTGACGCTTGGTCAGCGCCCTCATGAAGTCATGGATGTTTCGATTGTGTGTTAGCGTTCACAACTCTGACGTTAAGGGCACAGGTTAGGTGCGCCTGGCGCGGCCGTCAATACTTTGCCACCGGTGCAACCGGCGGAGGGCGGCCTGCGCCTGCGCGGCTCGCTGCAGCTTCCGTCGAGGTGGGCCGGTGGCGGAGCGGGACCGGGATGGTCGCTGGCCGCGTGGGTCGGCATCTTGGGCCGGGGTGCTGAGGTCGGTGAGCAGTCGGACGAGCAGGGTGATCGCGTCGGACTGGATCTCAATTTCTTCGATCAAGGCTTCAGGCAGGGATTTCCTTGCTTGTGGTTGCTGGCGGTGACGATCTCCGCAACCTGCCACAGTTGCGAAGCGGGGGTGTTGACTCGCCCCACGCTGATCGCTGAGGATGTGCCGCAACTCGTTGGATACGAACGTGTAACCGACCGGCGGGCAGCCGGTCATCGCTCGTCCGGGCCTGATGTGGCAGCGCCGCGGGTCCCGTCGAGCCGCATGTCGGGTGCCGGGCGACCCGGCGCCGCGGGGGAGCTGCGCACCCAACCCGGGTGCCGCATTGACGGTTGACGTGCGGGCCGAGATTCGACCCTCAATGTTAGCGCCCACATAGAAAAGTGGCTATGCCTGTCTCGGGGGCCCGCTGACGGACGCCGCATTCCACCCGGAATGAGCCGATGTGGCCTGCTTCATGTCAGCGGGCCCAAAATGACGAAAGGAAAGATGCTATGTCGATTGGGTTTGCGCGCACCGGGTGCGGGGTGGCCTGGACATCGGCACGGCGTTCGTGGTCAGCAGAGCTGACACACGGCGTAGCCGCCACCCGAGCTGCGGGTGCCGCAGGAACAGCGTCAGGGCGCTACGGAGAGGGCGATCGCCGACTCGTACAGCGGTGACGTGTGAATCTCAAGTCGTACGGGCACCAGGTCGCTCGGTTCTCCGAGCGCGGCACCTGTTCCGGGGTTGCGTGCGAAACGCGGATGCGCTCCTCCACTGATCTGGATGCGGATGCGGTGCCCCGGCTTGAAGTGGTAGGCCGTTGGCCACAGGGTGACCTCGACTCGCCGGACGCCGGAGGTATCCGCTGTGCTCGCGCTCACCCGGGTGAGCCCGTCGCACACGTTCCATGAGCGGCCGGATGTGTCTACGTCACACAAGCGTACGAAGATGTCGAAGTGGTCCCCCGACGCGCTGACGTATACCGTCGCGGTGACGGGGCCGAGCACCTCGACCACGGCGTCGAGCGGATCGCTGGTGTAGGTGCGTACATCCGGTCGCGCTTCCAGGCGTCGGTTGTCCTGTCGCCCGGCTGCTGCGGCGGCGAGTCGAGGACCGCCGAGCGCGGGCGTGGGGTCATTGGGGTCGTAGGTGAAGACATCGCGGTGTCGGCTCCGCCTGAAAACTGACCCCGTGGTTCCGGCTGAATTTTGACCCCCTCCGGAAGCATCGGGAGGTGCTGAGCGTGGAGGACTGGGCGGAGATCCGTCGGTTGCACCGGGCGGAGCAGATG
>NZ_SMJY01000374.1:0-1794 GCF_004348355.1 Micromonospora sp. KC721
GGCCCCTGCTGCAACGCCTCCACCACCGCCCGCAGCGGCGCCACCCCCGTACCACCCGCGATCAACAGCAACGGCAGGTGCGGTGCCCGGTCGTACGACGACAACGTCGTCCCCGTCGGATGCCCCAACAGCAGCCGATCCCCCGTACCCAACCGACGCACCAGATGCGTGGAGAACCGGCCCGTCGCCCGCACATGAAACTCGATCGTGCCGTCCGCCCGCGGCGCGTTCGCCGGCGACAGATACCGCCACACCCGCAACTGCGGCACCTGCACCGGCAACGACTGCCCCGGCAGATAGGTGCACAGATAGTTCGGACGCACCGTGAACACCCCCACGTCCGACCGGCGCCGCTCCGCGCCCAGCACCTCCGCCTCCCAGAACGGCGGCGACGTCCGCTCCGACTCCGCCGCCCCCGCCAGCATCAGCTGCGACACCGTCTCGTACGCCGCCGCCCACTGCTGCTTCAACGCCGGCGTCCACCCCGGACCCAGAAACCGTTCCAACGTGGCCAGCAACGCCTGCCCCACCCACCCGTAGTGCCGCTGCGACAACGCCACCGGATTACCATGCTGGTCCTGGCCGTGGAACCGCCGATGATCGGCACCCAACCGCCGCGCGAACACCCCCAACGCCACCGGATCATCCAGGTGCGTGATGATGTGCCCGAGGGCCTTGAGCAGCTTGTCCTCCTGGTACTGCATGTTCATCGGAAACATGGACCGGGCCTCCGGCGCCACCACGAACAACGTCGCGTAGAAATACTTGGCGGCTTCCGGACCCGCCGCCGAGAACTGGCTCCAACTCTGGCGCAGCGCCGCGCTGTCCATCCCGTCAGACCTCCTGCGACCGCGCGATGGCGTGCTGCTCCCGCAGCGTCGACTTCACCACACCGCTGGAGTCGTAGACCCGCGGCACCGGCCAGATGTTCGGATTCGGCACCCGAGTGTCGTAGTAGCGGTGATGCACCGCGTGCAACGCCGCCCACCCCACACTGCCGTTGAGCCACGACCAGTCACCGTACACCGGCCGACCCGACCGCTCCTCCTGCGCGCAGAACTTCATGAACAGCTCCGACTCGGTGTGCGGATCAGACACCCGCACCCCGGCCAACGCGAACGAGTGCAGCACCGCCTGGTTGATCACCAGCACCGCGTGCTCCCGCCACAGATTGTCCTCCCGCGAGGTGTCCAGACCCAACGCCCGCGCCACCACCGGCAACTGGTCGTACCGATCCCGGTCCCCCATGTTGCGGGTACCGATCTCATCACCGAGATAGTGACCGTTGAACGGCGCGCAACTGTAGTCCACCCCACCGATACGCAACCGCATGTTGCTGATCACCGGCAGAGCATGCCACCGCAGCATCAGATCCGCGAACCACGGATGATCCGGATGCGACAACGCCACCTCACGGACCAACTCCCGCGGCACGTGCACCACCGTCGGCTCCTCCCGCGCCGTCTCGATCACCCACGGCAACAGATCGAACCGGCCCGGCACCGGCGGCGTACGCCACCCCAACCGACGCACCGCCTCCGTCATCCCCACCTGCGCCGGATCACCCAACACCGAACCGTCGTCCCGCAGGTGCCCGCAGTACCGCACCAACTGGTCGTTCCAGATCCGCGCCCGCGGCCCCACCCCCGGCCGATCCGGCGCGAACACCGTGATCCCCGCCTGGATCCGCCCACCGTTGTCCCCGGCCGCCAGATGCGCCGCCAACTCACCGGCGATTCCCGCCACCGTCGTCACGTGCCGCCGGTCCCGCACCTTCAACCCGGCCCACCGGAC
>NZ_SMJY01000375.1:0-1788 GCF_004348355.1 Micromonospora sp. KC721
CCAGAGAGATCCACACCGCCGCCAGCTTCGTGATCAACCAGCGCGCGGGGCGCGGGCCGGGCGGGTCAGGTGCCGAAGCGACGTTGGCGGGTGGCGTACGAGCGCAGGGCACGCAGGAAGTCGACGCGGCGGAAGTCCGGCCAGTTCAGTTCGCAGAAGTAGAACTCCGAGTGCGCCGACTGCCACAGCATGAAGCCGGACAGGCGCTGTTCACCACTGGTTCGGATGATCAGATCCGGGTCCGGCAGACCCCTGGTGTACAGGTGCTCGGAGATGTGGTCGACGTCCAGCGAGCCGGCCAACTCCTCGATGGTGCCGCCCTTCGCCGCGTGCTCCAGCAGCAGCGAACGCACCGCGTCGGCGATCTCGCGCCGCCCGCCGTACCCGACGGCGATGTTGACCTGGGCACCGCCGGTGCGGTCCCGGGTGCGCTCCTCGGCTGCCTTGAGAGCGTGGGCGTGGTGTGCCGGCAGCACGTCCAGCGCCCCGACCATCCGCAGCCGCCAGGGGTTGCCCCCCTCGGCCAGCTCGGAGGTCAGATCCTCGATGATCTGCAACAGCGGATCCAACTCCTCGGCCGGACGGGAGAGGTTGTCGGTGGAGAGCAGCCAGAGCGTCACGTGGCCCACGCCCGCCGCGTCGCACCAGCGCAGCAGCTCCTTGATCCGCTCGGCACCCATCCGGTGACCGTCGTTCGGATCGACGTACCCCATCTCCCGCGCCCACCTGCGGTTGCCGTCGCACATCACCCCGACGTGCCGGGGCACCGGCCGGCCTGCGAGCTTCGCCGTCAGCCGGCGCTCGTACACGGAGTAGAGAATGTTCCGCAGAGTCATCACCTTGCAGGGTAGCGACCCGCACGGACAATGGTGACCTGGGTGGTTAACTCCGGGCCGAGAGACCGACACCGATCATCGCAAGGGTCCGCGCGTCCAGCCGACCGTCGCCGAGGCCCAACTCGACGACCGCCGTGTAGACCCGGCCGTCCCGGCGGGCCGCCCGGACGGCCGCGTCGACGATCCGGCGGCGCCGGGCCAGCCAGGCCGCCACCGAGCTGTGGCGCAGGTGGGCACCAAGCCGCCCACGCAAGGCGGCGGCGTACCGGTCGGCGGCCCGGCCCGGCGAGCCGGCCGCCGCCGAGCCCGCCAACGCACCGGAGAGCAGGGCGTAGAAGATCCCTTCGCCGGTGAACGGATTGATCAACGACAGTGCGTCGCCGGCCAGCACCACCCGCCCCCGGCCGGGGGCCGGCCGGTGCGTCGACAGCGGCAGATGGTGCGCCCGCAGCTCGGTGACCATCGCCGCGTCGGTGGCCGGCAGCAGCGCGGCGAGCCGGTCGAGCAGGTGCGCGCGGTTGAGCGGCTCGCCGCGCAGCACCTCCCCGTACCCGACGTTCGCCCGTCCGTCCCCGATCGGGAAGGACCAGGCGTACGCCGGCCAGCGCGGGCTCGAGGTGACGATGAGCTGCTCCGGCGGGCCGGGCAGCGCCGGGGCGTACCCCCGGATGGCCAGCGCCAGGTGGCGGTCCGGGTTGACCGGGTGGCCGAGCGCCCGGCGGACCACCGACCCGGCGCCGTCGGCGCCGACGAGCGCCCCAGCGGCGAACGCCCCGTCCACGACCACCCGGTCGTCGCGCAGTTCGATTCGGCGGACCGGGTGCCGGCGCAGCACCGCCCCGGCCCGCACCGCCGCCGCCACCAACCGGGCGTCGAACACCTTGCGGGGCACCGTGTACGCGGGCCGGGGCAGCGGCCGCGCCACCTCTCCCCCACCCGGCCCGCGTACACG
>NZ_SMJY01000376.1:0-1763 GCF_004348355.1 Micromonospora sp. KC721
GGCGTAGGGGGCGGGCCGGCGGATCCGCACGCCGGTCAGCCCGGCCCTCGCCCGGAGCCACCCACGCCGGCCCGCTCCGGCCCGGCCGGTGCGCGCGCGGCGGTGCCCGGCGTCGCCGGCCCTCATCCGCCCGGCGTCGCCGCCGGTCCTCATCCGCCCGGCCCGCCCGGTCCGGTTGCCCCGCCGGCCCAGGAGGGCGCCGCCGCGGCCCGGTCGGCCCCGCCGGTGCGCACCGGCCCGCAGGCGGCCCCGCCGGTGCGTGGCGGTTGGCCCACCGACCCCGAATCGCGTCCACGCTCCGGTGAGGCGATCTGGCCGGGCAACCCGGCGACCCGTCCCGGCCAGCGGGGCGCGGACCGTCCACCGGCCCCTCCGTCGCACGGTCCCGGCGCACCCGTCTCCGGCCCGGGAGCCGCCGGCGTGGCCCGGCCCCCGGTGCCTCGCCCACTGTCCGGCTGGGACGGCCCTCCCCAGGAGGAGACCGGCGGCCGGCCCGTTTCGAACCCGGGGCACCGGCCAGCTCCGGATCGCCGGGACACCGGCCCGCACCCGGCGGGTGGCCCCGGCCCCGGCAACCCCGGTGGTCCCGGCCGGGGCCGTGCCGTCCCGGCGGACCCGACGTATCCGACCCCGGTCAGCGGCGGTGCGCGTCCTGACCCGACGCCGTCCGGCGGCAACCCGCCGGTGCCCGCCGAGCCCCGGACCGGCAGTGGCCGTCGCGTCGTGGCCGACCCGACGCCGCTCGACCCCACCGGCGGACACCGCGCCGGCCCCGCCGGCACGGAGCGTCCCGTCGGCACGGAGCGTCCCGTCGGCACGGAGCGTCCCGTCGGCCGGCGGCGGGCCGCCGAGCCGGCACAGCCGCTCGTACCGAAGAGCGGCAACGCCCCGCCGCTGCCACCGGCGTCCCCGACCGTGCCGGAACCCGACGGGCGCGACGCGCCGGGGCGGCACGGCCCACGCACCGACGCCGCCCAGCGGGGCACGCCACCGGAGCGGCCCCGCGTCGACCGAGCCGATCAGCAGGCCGACTGGCCGCGCCAGGCGGCAGGCGGCCCGCGCACCGATCCCGCGTCGCCGGTCGTCGACCGGTCCGGTCCGACCGGTGCCGGCGTACCCGGACCGGAGGTGCCGAACCGGCACAAGTCCCCGCCGGCTCCGGCCGGTCGTGCCCGGCCCGGTGCCGGCCCAGCCGCTTCGCCCCCGGAGGTGCCACCCGGCCCGGCCCGGGGAGCGGCCCGTCCGCCCCGGGAGGTGCCACCCGGCCCGGCCCGGGGAGCGGCCCGCCCGGTCTCCGCGACCGCTCCGGCCCGGCCGGCCGACCCTGCGCCGGGGCCGGTCGGCCCTGCGGCGGAAGCCGGACCTGGACGAGGCGGCCACGCGGTCCGGCCCGACGGCCCGGAAAGCCCTCCGCCCACCGCCGCCGTACCCGGTCAGGCGGGCCGTGGCCCCGGTGGGCGCGCCGCCGTACCCGCCCCGGAGCAATCCGGCCCGGCGGCCCGTACGGGAGTGCCGGCCCCGGAGCAGGCCCGCCGCGCCAACGTTTCCGGCCCGGAGCAGGGCGCGCGCGCCGGCGTGCCGACCGACGCGCAGGGTGCCGGGCCCGGCCCGCGCCCCGGTCGGCCCGAACCCACGCCCGACCAGGCTTCGGCCCGGCGCTCCGCCGGCCCGCCGCAGCGGCCGGTGGATCCGGCCCGGCCCGCGCCGGCCGGCGGTCAAGCCCCGGGCCTGGCCCCACGACCCGGCGCCGCTGTCCCACACAC
>NZ_SMJY01000377.1:0-1680 GCF_004348355.1 Micromonospora sp. KC721
GCCTACCCGCGACCATGGCGGCGCTGGGCGACTCGATCAGCACCGGCTTCGGCTCCTGCCTGGTACTCACCTCCTGCCGGCGCAACTCGTGGTCCACCGGTGACGGTATCCGGGTGGAGAGCCACTACCGCCGGCTGCTCGACGCCCGCCCGGCGATCCGCGGCCGGGCGCGCAACCACGCCGCTGCCGGGGCGCGCGCCGACGCGCTGGCCGGGCAGGCCGAGGCCGCCGTACGCGACCGGGCCGACTACGTCACCGTGCTGATCGGCGCCAACGACGCCTGCCGGGGCGACATCGACCGGATGACGCCGGTGTCGACCTTCCGCAGTCAGGTCGACCGAGGGCTGCGGGTGTTGCGCGAGGGCCGGCCGAAGGCGCGGGTGCTGGTGGCCAGCATCCCCGACCTGAACCGGCTCTGGGAGATCGGGCACACCGAGCCGCGGGCCGTCCGGGCGTGGCGGACCGGTATCTGCCCCGCGCTACTGGCCAACCCGACCTCCACCGCACCCGCGGACCGGGCCCGCCGGGCCGCCTTCCGGGAGCGCATCGACGCCTACAACGCGGAACTGAAGGCCGCCTGCCGGGCGTACGGGTCGCGCTGCCGGCACGACGGCGGCGCGGTCCACCGCGCCCGCTTCACCCTCGCCGAGGTCAATTCGCTGGACTGGTTCCACCCCAACGCCGCCGGGCAGAACCGGCTCGCCGAGGTGACCTTCCCGGCCGCCGGCTGGCGACTCTGACCCCCGGCCTGCAGCCGAATGATCGACTCGGCCTGCGACAAACAGGGTATCCGCGGCCTCAGACACCGCCGTCTGCCGCATCCGGAGGCGATCACGGCGGGGGTTCGGGCGGCCCGGGCGCCGGGGTGCAGGCTCATGGGCCTGCGGAGGGCACGGGCCTGGCCACCGGCACCACCACGGCACCGCCGGACGCCAGGTGCCGTGGCCCGATTCCGTGCCGCAGGTGTGGCTCCCTGGGCTCAGGGCTGCCGGGGCTGCGGCAGGCCCGGCCGAGTGGCCCGGTACAGCGCCCGGGCCCGTTCGGCGAGATCCTTCGTGGCCGAGGAGTTGGCCCAGGTGCCGAGGATGATCGCGGCGCCGGGGACGACCTTGGCGAACATCCGCTTGGCGGCCCGCATGCCGGCCATCCGCGCCAGCCGGACGCCGAGTTGCAGCATCACCCGGCCGAGCGGACGCTGCGCCCCGTGACCGAAGAGGGCCCCGGCCCGTTCCCGACCGGCGGCCACCCCGAGGGCCAGCCGGGCGGTCTCCGCCACCTTGTGCACCTTCTGCAACACCAGCAGGTCGGTGGCCCGGTCCGGGTGAACCGGGTCGATGCCGTACGCCGCGGCGATGTGCAGCACCATCCGGGCCTGCGTCCAGGCCAGCACGCCGACGTCGATGACCGCGCCGGGCAGTCCGGCCGCCCCGGAGACCGCCCCGGAGAGGCGGGCCCGGTTGACGAACCGGCGGACGGCCTGGTCGGCGAGCTGCTCGGCGGTGGCGTCGGACCGTTCGGCGCGGGCCCGGACGGCCCACTCGGCGGCCTCCGGCCCGAGCCGGCGAACCGCTTCCAGGGCGAGGTGTTCCGGCGCGTACTGCGGGTCGTCGCGCATCCGGTCCCAGAGCGTCGCGGGCGGCGCCTCGGGAGCATCCGCCGTGCCGGGCACGGCTGCCGGGG
>NZ_SMJY01000378.1:0-1676 GCF_004348355.1 Micromonospora sp. KC721
GTGGTTACGCGGAAGGTGGCGTCGCTGCGTGCGGTTGTGGTGGTGGTGGGGTCGAGGCGCAGTTGGTAGGCGTAGTGGCGGATGTAGCGGTCGGGGTGGTTGTAGGACTGGAAGGATGACCAGGTGGGGTCGGCGAGGCCGGCGACCTGCAGGAAGGTGGCGTCGGCGGCGAACTGGGCGGTGCCGTCGTTGCGGAGGAGTTGGAAGTCGTAGTTGGTGTGGCGCAGGAAGTAGCCGGGGAAGTTGACCGACTCGAAGGAGATGGTGCCGGTGCCGGCGAGGCCGGGCCGTAGCCGGAACTGGGCGTCGGGGCCGGTGATGTTCTGGTCGATGCGTACGTCGTAGTTGGCGTGCCGCACGTATCGGTCGGGGAAGTTGTACGACTGGAGCCGGTTGGCCGGGGTGCTGGGCCAGCGGGCGAGGACGCGGCCTTCCTCGGCGGCGGTGAGGGTCAGGATCGAGCCGTGGCGCTTCTTGGTGGCGCCCATGTTGTAGCTTCCCGATGCCGGGATCTGGTAGGTGCTTACGGCGGCGGGGTTGGTCGTCGTGACGGGCATGTATCCGCGTCCGGAGGAGTACTGGTCGAGGTAGAGGGCCCACTCGTTGCGGTCGCGGAACTTCATCCACATCGGGCCTTCGACCTGGGAGCCGGTGAGGCCGATGCCGGAGAGGTTGCCGAGGTTGGTCCAGGTGCCGAGGATGGAGTTGCTGCCTTCGAGGGTGATCTGGCCGTCGCCGGAGGCCCGTACGTAGCGGTAGTTGCCGACGCCGGCCGGTAGTTCGACGATCTGGGTGTCGATGAGTTCCTGGGTGCCGGGGCGGTCGATGTAGATCTGCGGGGTGGTGATGGTGCGGAAGTCGCTGGTGCGGGCGTAGAAAATGCGGTGCTTCGTCTTGCCGTCGAGTGGCACGTTCGTCGCCCAGTACAGGACGTAGTCGTTGGTGGCGGGGTTCCAGATCGCCTCAGGCGCCCAGGCGTTGCGTCCGTCGGGGATCGCGCCGGCGACGTTGAGCAGCCACGGCTGCGACCAGTTGATCAGGTCCGTCGACTCCCACACCACGAAGCTGCGGCTGCCGTTGTTGATGGAGCCGTCCACCGTCGACCCGCAGCCCCAGCACAGGTCGGTCGCGATGATCCAGTACTTGCTGCCGTCCGGGGAGCGGACCAGTGCGGGGTCGCGCACCCCGCGCGTGCCGAGCGGGGAACGCAGGATCGACGCCCCGTCGTTGAGGTCGTTCCAGTGCAGGCCGTCCGTGCTGTGCGAGAGGTAGATCTGCTGACCGGTCGACCCTTCACCGATGAAGTGGACCATCAGGTAGCCCGGGTCGGCGGCGACGGCCCGCCGCGGTGCGGTCACCGACCAGGATGTGAACAGCAGACAGGCGGCAGACAACGTCGCCACCAGCCTGACCAAGATCTTCGACATTTATCTCCTTTAGGGAACAGTGAGGTGCGTCGGATGCGTGACCGTTGGAGCTAGGGCGTGTGTCGAAGTCGGTCACAGCCACTCGTTGATGGCCGCGAGGTGGATCGTGGCCTCGTACCGGACGGCCAGCTTGTCGAAGCGCGTGGCCACGGCCCGGTTGCGTTTGAGTCGGTTGATGCCGCACTCGACGGCGTGACGTTGCTGGTAGATGTGCGGGTCGAAGGCTGGCGGGCGTCCGCCCTTGGATCC
>NZ_SMJY01000379.1:0-1670 GCF_004348355.1 Micromonospora sp. KC721
CATCCACGCCACCGAAGCCGGCCGACACCAAGGCTGGCTACCCGACGAGATGAACCGCACCATCCACGGCGTCGAACACTGGCTGACCAGCGAATCCGGCCGAATCATCGCCTGCTCCGGCTACATGCGGGACCAGGTCACCCGGCTGTTCGACGTGCCGCCCACCCGGGTCGACGTGGTACCCAACGGGGTCGACGAGCGCGCCTGGCACGCCCGGCCCCGGGCCGTCGCCTCGGCCCGGGCCCGGTTCGCCGCGGACGGTCCGCTGGTCGGGTACGCCGGGCGACTGGTGTACGAGAAGGGCGTGCAGCACCTCGTGCACGCCGTGCCGTACCTGCGCGAGCGGCACCCGGGGCTGCGGGTGGTAATCGCTGGGGACGGGCCGTACAAGGACGAACTGGTCGAGCAGGCGCGGCGGCTGCGCCTGGCCGACACCGTCCGGTTCGCCGGATTCCTCGACTCCACCCAGCTTCCGGCCGTGCTGGCCGCCACCGACGCCACCGTGATCCCCAGCCTCTACGAGCCGTTCGGCATGATCGCGCTGGAGGCCGCCGCGGCGGGCGCGCCGCTCGCCGTGGCCGACACCGGCGGACTCGCCGAGATCGTCGAGCCCGGTGTGACCGGGGTGACCTTCCCGCACAGCGACCCGGATGCCCTGGCCGGCGCGGTCGACCAGCTCGTCGGCGACGAGGTCTTCGCCCGCCGGGTGGCCCGCCGGGCCCGCCGCATGGTCAGCGAACGGTACGGCTGGGCCACCATCGCCGCCCGCACGGCCGGCAGCTATGCCGCCGCCCGCCGCGAGCACGGCTCGTTCCAGGCCCGACGGGCCGGCGCGCTGCTCGGCGGACGGTCGCGGATCCCCATTCCGGAGGGTAACCTTTTGATCACGAAGGGTGCCGCCTGCTGAGGTCGACCCAACGATCGATAGGCCCATCCCGATCCATTGGCTACCGTGGTGCGTCAGCCAACGGTGAGGAGAGCGGTGCAGCACGTAGTGATCGCCGGCCGGTACCGGCTCCTGGAGCCGGTGGGTCGGGGCGGCATGGGTCGGGTGTGGCGGGCCCTCGACGAGGTGCTGCACCGCGAGGTGGCGGTCAAGGAGGTCCTGCCGCCGAACTGGCTGTCCGAACCCGAAGGTGACGAGTTGCGGCGGCGGACGTTGCGCGAGGCGCGCACCGCGGCCCGGCTCCGCCACCCCAACGTGGTCCGGGTCTACGACGTGGTCCCGGTCGACGGCGACCCGTGGATCGTGATGGAGTACGTCCCGTCCCGGACGTTGCAGGACGTCCTCAACGACGAGGGCCCCCTGGACCCGGCGCGCGCCGCCGGTGTCGGGCGGGCGTTGCTGGCCGCGCTGCGCGCCGCCCACGCCGCCAACGTGCTGCACCGGGACGTGAAACCGCAGAACGTGCTGGTGACCCGGGACGGGCAGATCATGCTCACCGATTTCGGGCTGGCCACCTTCGAGGGGGAGGACGGGATACTGACCCGCCCCGGGATGGTGCTCGGTTCACCCCAGTTCGTCGCTCCGGAGCGCGCCGCCGAGGGTGTGTCCAGCGTCGAGACCGATCTGTGGTCCCTCGGCGCCACGCTGTACGCGGCCGTGGAGGGCCGCCCGCCCTACGCCCGGGGCAGCGCGGTGGCCACCCTTGCGGCGCTCGCCACCGACC
>NZ_SMJY01000037.1:0-38109 GCF_004348355.1 Micromonospora sp. KC721
AGACGTACCGGCACCCCCGGGCCCGCCCGATCAGGCGGCGCGCGGCGGCCCGGACGACGCCGCGACGCGCGGCAACTCCCGGGCAGGGACGCCTGCGGAGCGTCTCCGGGCGTTCACGCCGAGCACGGCGACTCTCGGTCTGCGCCATGTTGCGCTATCTGGTGTTCCGGATGCCCCGGGATGCCGCATTCCGTGGTCAAACTCCGCCGGCCAGGCCGGGCGGGAGGGCTGGCGACGGCGGGCGGCAGCGCCCCGGAAGGCGCGGGTCGGAGGGCGCGCAGCGGTCCGGCTGTCGCATCCTGTTCAACCTCCGGCCTCCGGACGCATAGACTGCCTGCCGATGGACACACAGGTCGCCGACACGTTGCTGGGCTCGCTGCTCGACGGGCGCTACCGCATCCGCGGACGCGTCGCGCGCGGCGGCATGGCGACCGTGTACACCGCCACCGACGAGCGCCTGGAGCGCACCGTGGCGGTCAAGATCATTCACCCGTCCCAGGCCCCGGAGACGCACGCCCGCGCGGCCGGGTTCATGGCCCGGTTCACCGACGAGGCGAAGACGATCGCCCGGCTGACCCACCCGAACGTGGTGGCGGTCTACGACCAGGGCACCTACCGCGGGCTTCCCTACCTGGTGATGGAGTACGTCCGGGGCCGCACCCTGCGCGAGGTGCTGGCCGAACGGCGCCGGCTGCACCCCGACGAGGCTCTGGCGATCATGGAACAGATGCTCGCCGCGATCGCCGCCGCGCATCGGGCCGGGCTGGTCCACCGGGACGTCAAACCCGAGAACGTGCTGGTTGCCGAGGCGCCCACGGGCGGCGTGGCGAACCTGGTGGACAGCGTGGTGAAGGTCGCCGACTTCGGGCTGGCCCGGGCGGTCGAGGCCAGCGCCGACGACGCCGACGGCAACCAGCTGATGGCCACGGTGGCCTACGTGGCGCCGGAGCTGGTCACCGACGGGTACGCCGACGCCCGCACCGACGTCTACTCGGCCGGCATCGTGCTGTTCGAGATGCTCACCGGGCGGGTGCCGTACGACGGTGACCGCCCGGTGGAGGTGGCCTGGCAGCACGTCGACCGGGACGTGCCGGCCCCGTCGACCCTGGTGCCCGCGCTACCCCGGGTGCTCGACGACCTGGTCGCCCGGGCCACCCGACGCGACCCGGGAGCCCGACCGACCGATGCCGGCGCCCTGCTGGCCGAGGTGCAGGTGGCTCGGGAGGACCTGGGCAACCCGAACACCCGTACCGCGGTGTTGCACCGGTTCACCGACGACGCCCCGGCGGTGGCCCAGCCGACCATGGTGGTCGCGGCGGTCCGGCCGGCCGAACGGCCGGCCTGGGCCCGGCTGCCGGATGACGACGGCCCGCGCCAGCCGTCGCGGCGGCGGGCCCAGCCGGCACCCGGTGGGCCGGCGGCGTGGTGGGCGCGGCTGACCGGCACCCCCCGAGGGCGGCTCTCGGTGGCCGCCGCGGTGGTGGCCCTCGGGCTGCTCGCCGCCGTCGGCGGCTGGTGGGTCGGCGTGGGCCGGTACACGGTCGCCCCGCAACTGGTGAGCATGACCAAGGCCGAGGCGCAGGCCCAGGCCAACCGGGCCGGCTTCACCATCGTCTACGCCCCACCCAGGTACGACGACACGGTTCCCCGGGACAGCGTCGTCGCGCAGGACCCGACCTCGGCCGCCAAGATCCTCAAGGGTGGCACGATCACCCTCACCCTGTCGCTGGGGCCGGAACGCTTCCCCGTGCCGGACGTCGTCGGCAAGGAGTTCGAGCTGGCCGAGGCGGAGCTGAACGGCGCGAACCTGGTGGCGGTCAAGGGCTCTGCCCGGTACGACGACAACCTGCCCGCCGGGGTCGTGGTGGACAGCAACCCGAAGGTCGGCGCGGAGGTGAAGCCCGGCAGCAAGGTGACCCTGGTGCTGAGCAAGGGTCGGGCGCCGGTCACCGTACCCAACCTGGTGGGCAAGAACCTCAACGACGCGCGTGCGACGCTGGACCGGCTCGGGCTGGTGCTCACCGAGACGTACGAGGACTCGGACAAGCCGAAGGACGAGGTCCTCAAGCAGAGCCCGGCCAGCGGGGCCGGCGTCGAGCGGGGCGCCAAGGTCCGCCTCCACCTGAGCAAGGGCCCGCCGCAGGTCAACCTGCCGAGGGTGGTCGACCTGCCCTGCCAGCAGGCCAAGCAGCAGCTGGAGGGCTTGGGCTTCCCGGTGAACGTGCAGTTCAACCCGAACGGGATCGTCCGCTTCCAGAACCCGGGCGAGAACTCCCCGCTACCGCCGGGCACCCCGGTCACGATCGGGTGCCTGTGACGGCCGGGATCCGCCGTCCGGTCGGCTCGCACACCCCGACCTCGGGTGGGCTGGCGAAGGCGGCCCTGCCGTACGTCGACGCCTGCGGCTCCGAGGTGGTGCAGGTCTACGTCTCCAACTCCCGGGGCTGGGCGCTGCCCGCCGGCGACCCGGCGCAGGACAGCCTGTTCCGGGACGGCTGCGGCGAGCGGGGCGTGCCGGTCTTCATCCACGCGTCCCTGCTGGTGAACCTGGGCTCGCCCACCCCGGCGACGGTGCAGCGCTCGGCGCAGACCCTGGCGCACGCGCTGCGCCGGGGCCGGGCCATCGGCGCTGCCGGCGTGGTGTTCCACGCCGGCAGCGCGGTCGACGCCGGGTACGCCGAGACCGCCCTGCGGCAGGTACGCGAGTCCCTGCTGCCGCTGCTGGACGAGACCGCGACGGCCGGCGGGCCGATGCTGCTGGTCGAGCCGAGCGCGGGCGGCGGGCGCTCGCTCGCCTCCCGGGTGGAGCAGCTCGGCCCCTACCTGGATGCGGTGGACCGCCATCCGGGGCTGGGCGTCTGCTTCGACACCTGTCACGCCTGGGCGGCGGGGCACGACCTCGCGGCCGAGGGCGGCATGACCGCGACGTTGGACGCGTTGGTGGCCACGGTCGGGGCGGGCCGGCTACGGCTGATCCACGCCAACGACTCCAAGGACCTGTGCGGCTCCACCCGGGACCGGCACGAGAACATCGGCAAGGGCAGCATCGGCGAACCGGCGTTCGCCGAGCTGATGGCCCACCCGGCCACCGCCGGCGTACCGGTGGTGGTGGAGACCCCGACGGAGAAGCACGAGGGGCACGCCGCGGACATCGCCACCCTCAAGCGCCTGCACCCCTGAGACGGAGCCGCAGACGCCGGACCGGTCGCCTGCGCCACCGAGAGGTGGCGGGCTCGATCAGGAACGCAGGACGCGGGTGAGCACCGCCGCGGCGCGGTCGACGGCGGCGTCGTCGACATCCAGGTGGGTGACCAGTCGGGCGGTACGTGGACCGAGCACCGAGATCAGCACGCCCTCGGCCCGGGCGGCGACGGCGAGCCCCGCCGCGTCCAACGGGTGTTTGCCGAGGTCGAGTAGGACGATATTGGTCCGTACCGGGCCGGCGAGCACCCCGAACGGGGCGACCGCCTCGGCCAGCCGGGCCGCCTTGGCGTGGTCGGCGGCGAGCAGCTGCACGTGGTGGGCCAGGGCGTACCGGCCGGCGGCGGCGAGGACACCGACCTGGCGCATCCCACCCCCCAGCCGCTTGCGCAGGAACCGGGCTCGGGCGATCTTCTCCGCGCTGCCCACCACCAATGAGCCGACCGGAGCACCGAGCCCCTTGGAGAGACAGACCGACAGGGTGTCGAACAGCACGCCGTACTCGGCCAGTGGCACCCGGTCGGCGACGTGCGCGTGCCAGATCCGGGCTCCGTCGCAGTGCAGGGCCAGCCCGTGCTCGTCGGCGATTGCGCGCAACGCCCGCAGCGTGTCCAGCGGGACCACCCCGCCGCCCCGGCTGTACGTCTGCTCGACGGCGATCGCCCGGGTCGGCACGGCGAAGTAGCCGTCCGGCCGGACCATGGCGGCCACCACGTCGGGGTCCAGCTCCGCGCCGGCCGGCGGCCAGGTCCGCGAGGAGATCCCCCCGTACGCCGCCGCCGCGCCGTTCTCGTACGTGACGACGTGCGCGTCGGCGTCGCAGAGCAGTTCGTCGCCGCGGGGGACCACGAGCTGGAGGGCGATCTGGTTGGCCATCGAGCCGGTCGGGGCGAACAGCGCCGCCTCGTGCCCGAAGAGCGCGGCGACCTCGGCCTCCAGCGCGGCGACCGTCGGATCCTCGCCGTAGACATCGTCGCCGACCTCGGCGGCGGCCATCGCCGCACGCATCCCGGCGCCGGGTCGGGTCACGGTGTCCGACCGCAGGTCGACGAGGACGTCAGCCACGGTCATGCCATCGGCCGCCGACTGTGTCAGCCACAATCGTGCCTTCGGCGTCAGCCACGGAGCATCTCCGCCACGAGGAACGCCAACTCCAGCGACTGCTGGGTGTTCAGTCGGGGGTCGCAGGCGGTCTCGTACCGGTCGGGCAGGTCGAGGTCGGCGATGTTCTGCGCGCCGCCGAGGCACTCGGTGACGTCCTCGCCGGTCAGCTCGACGTGCAGCCCGCCGGGGTGGGTCTCCAGGCTCCGGTGCACCTCGAAGTAGCCGAGCACCTCGTCGACGATTCGGTCGAAGTGCCGGGTCTTGTAGCCGTTGGAGGACTCGTGGGTGTTGCCGTGCATCGGGTCGCACTGCCAGACCACCTTGGCGCCGGCCGCCGTCACCTTGGACACGATCGGCGGCAGGGCGTCGCGGACCTTGTGGTTGCCCATTCGGCTGATCAGGGTGAGCCGGCCGGGGATGTTGTCGGGGTTGAGCTTCTCGCACAGCTCGATCGCCTCGTCCGGGCTGGTGGTAGGCCCGAGCTTGACCCCGATCGGGTTGGCGATGCGGGAGATGAAGTCGATGTGCGCGCCGTCGATCTGCCGGGTGCGCTCCCCGATCCACAGAAAGTGCCCGGACAGGCCGTAGGCCCGGCGGTCGGAGACCCGGGTGAGCGCGCGGTCGTACTCCAGGGCGAGCGCCTCGTGGGAGCAGTAGAGGGTGACCGTCCGCAGCGCCTCCTCGTCGGTCATCCCGCAGGCCCGGATGAAGGCCAGCGCTCGGTCGATCTCCCGGGCGATGGCCTCGTAGCGCTCGCCGGCCGGGGAGGTGCGCACGAAGCCCTTGTTCCAGTCGTGCACGGCGTGCAGGTCGGCCAGGCCACCGCCGAGGTACGCGCGGAGCATGTTCATCGCGGCGGCGGAGTTCGCGTACGCCCGGATCATGCGCTGCGGGTCGGCGACCCGCGCCTCCGGCGTGGCCTCCAGGCCGTTGATCATGTCACCGCGGTACGCCGGCAACCCCCGGGCGTCGGTCGGCAGCGATCGCGGCTTGGTGTACTGCCCGGCGACGCGGGCGACCTTGACCACCGGCAACGAGGCGCCGTAGGTGAGCACGATCGCCATCTGGAGCAGGGTGCGGGCGTTGGCCAGCAGATGGCTCTCGGTGTTGTCGGCGAAGGTCTCCGCGCAGTCGCCGCCCTGGAGCAGGAACGCCTTGCCCTCGCAGACCAGCGCGAGGCGCTGGCGGAGTTGGTCGACCTCGTACGGCGCGACGACCGACGGGACGGTGTCGAGCACCTTGCAGACCTCGGCGACCTCCGCCGGGTTCGACCACGGCGGGGTCTGCGCACGGGGCAGTTCCCGCCAGCGGTCCAGGCCGAGGGCGGCGTCCTCGGCGGAGTCGACCGTGGGGCGGCTGGTCTGCAGCGCGGGGCTGCTCACGGCAGGGTAGCTCAGCTGGTGCCACTCATGGCGCATGACAGAAAGCGTACGGCGACGGTACCCCCGGCCTACCGTCGAGGGGGATGGTTCCGGCAGGTGGGAGGGTCAGGGTGTGACCGATGTCTCGGGGGCGGCCCCACCGGCCGTCTCCCCGGAGATGCACCAGTCGGCGCCGCCGCGGGTGACGGTGAACAGCAGCCGCCGGTCCGCCTCCTTCGCGCCGACCGCCACGGTCACCACCGCGCTGACCTCCTGCCCGGCGGGGCCGGTGCGAATGTCGGTGATGGTGGCCTTCGGCACCTCGAAGTGATCGGCGAAATCGCCGTTGGGGCCGGTGGCCGCCGCGTCGAACGCGGCGTGCATCGGGGCGCAGAGCTGGCTGCGACCGGCGTCGACGTCCTTGGCGGACATCGCGTCGAGGTAGGCCTGCACCCGCTCGCGGGACTTCGTGGCGGCCTCCTCGGCGGGGGCGCGTCCGAGGGGGGCGTCCTCCTTGTCGGCGCCGGCCCCGCAGCCGAACAGGGACAGCGGCAGGAGCGCGACCGCGATCGCCCGGTGCCTCGGACCCATGGGCCCTCCCTCGCTGAGAACGTCGAGATGCCGAGCGGCGAGTCTGCCACATCCGCCAATCTCAATGTGACCGCCGTCATGCCCGCCCCGTGAGGAACCCGCCCGACGGGTGGAACGCCATGGCGGCGGTGAGCGGCGCCACGCACGCGTACCCTCGCGGCATGACCGTCTTCGACATCGAGATCGACGCCCTGGCCGGTGGTTCCGCCCGGCTGGACGCGTACCGGGGCCGGGCGCTGCTGGTCGTGAACGTGGCCTCCCGCTGCGGCCTGACCCCGCAGTACGCCGGCCTGCAACGGCTTTACCGCGAGTACGCCGACCGGGGGCTGGTGGTGCTCGGCGTACCGTGCAACCAGTTCGCCGGCCAAGAGCCCGGCACCGCCGAGGAGATCAGCGACTTCTGCCAGGTGAACTACGGCGTGACCTTCCCGCTCACCGAGAAGGTGGACGTCAACGGCCCGCACCGGCACCCGCTCTACGCCGAACTGGTCGATGCCCCGGACGCCGACGGCCACACCGGCGACGTGCGGTGGAACTTCGAGAAGTTCCTGGTGGCCCCGGACGGCACGGTCGCCGCCCGGTTCGCCCCGACGGTCACCCCGGACTCCCCGGAGCTGCGCGAGGCGATCGAGAAGACGCTGCCGGCCTGACGCCGGCACCCACCTCGGCCGTGAGCACCACGTGGTGGTCACGCCGGGGCGTGCCACTCCGGGGCGAGCACCGACCAGATCTCCACGTCAACCCGACCGGACGGGCCCGGGTAGCGCTGCCGCAGGGTGCCGTCGAGGCTCATGCCGAGCCGCCGGGCCACCGCGATGCTGCGGACGTTGCGGGGGTTGGTGTGCCACTCCACCCGGTGGATGCCCCGCTCCCGGATCGCCCAGTCGATGATCCGGCCGGCCGCCCGGGTCACCAGCCCTCGGCCCTCGGCGGCCGGCTCCAGCCAACAGCCGGCCTCGCAGACACCCTCGGCCACGCTCAACGACACGAACATCACGCCGCCGACCAGCAGGCCGGCGTCCCAGATCCCCCAGATGCCGCCGTCGTCACGCGCCCACCGGTCCGCGTACCGCTGCAGCACGTGCCGGGCGGAGTCGAGGTCGGTGGCCACGAAGGACGCGCCCACCCAGGGGGAGATGTGGTCCCGGCACCGGTCCAGGTTGGCCAGGAACTCCTGCGCGTGCCACGGCGACAGTGGACGTAGCTCGGCGGTGTCGGTCAGCGGCAGGACGAACACGGCACTCCTCAGCACGCCGGCAGGCGCAGTCGTAGGGTTCGTAAGCCCGTTGAACTGCCACTCGCCGGGCTCCGACGGTGCCCCGCTGATCGTGGTGAGCCTGACGGCCCGCAACAGCACCGGTTCTAAGCGTGTTCCACCGTAGCCTGTTGCACACCCGCGCATCGGCAGAGAGCAGCCGTGTTTGCACCTCCGCCGCGACCCTCGACCGGCTTAGGATCGTTCCGCGACAAGCTTCCGCTACACGCCGTGACAAGTCGGCGCGAAAGGGTGGGCCGCCGGATGTACGACCACCGCTTCACTCCGATCTTCAACGACTGCGTTCAGCGCTATCTGTCCCGCCCGGAGGTGCTGGCCGCGCTCTCCCACACGCTGACCGAACTAGCGGTGCAGCCCTTCGGCAACCCCCGGCTACAGACTCACGCGGTCAAAAGGGCACAGCCCGACACCTTTACCTCGTACGTCACCAATCAGGGCCACCGGTTGATTTGGCGGCGGGTGGGCAAGGTGGCCGTGCTGCTGCTCTTCGGCGAGCATGACGCGGTCTACCGGCGCGCCGAGCGACTGCGGCTGGAGGTCGACGACACGCAGAATGTCCTGCGAGTGATCGATGAGGATCCGGAGACCGGACGCGGTGTTCCGTACACGAAGCGCCGGGCCGAGGAGGGGCGCCTCTTCATGGCCTGGAACGACCGCGAACTTGCCGCTTTTGGCTTCGACGCGCAGGAAGTGCGGGTGCTCCGCCGCCTCAACGCCGATGTCGACCTGACCTCGCTGGACACGCACATGCGTCCGGAGGCGTGGCAGACGGCGATGAACCTGGCGATGTACGGCGATCCGACGGGTGAACCGACCACACCGGCGGCCGAGGATGAGCCGGCACTCGCGACCGAGCCGGCGGCCCCGGTCGACGAACGGCTCGCCGAGGCGCTGACCGCCACGCGCACCAGTCCCGAGTTCGTGCCGGTGCCCGCTGACCGGCTCACCGACTGGCTGGCAAAGCCGATCGAGGACTGGATGGTCTACCTCGATCCGGCTCAGCAGGACCTAGTCGAGCAGACGTACAGCGGGCCGGCCCGCATCCGTGGTGGCGCGGGAACGGGCAAGACCGTAGTCGCCCTGCATCGCGCCCGAGCCCTGGCCCGGTTGGGCCGGAAGGTGCTGCTCACCACCTACGTGCGCAACCTTCCTGAGGTCTACCAACAGATCTTCGCCCGGTTCGCGCCCGCGGAGCGCGAGTTGGTGGAGTTTGCCAACGTGCACCGCTGGGCGCTGCAGTATCTGCACCGGCACGGCGCGGCGATCCGGGTCGACGCCCGCGAGGCGGAGAAGGCTTGGCGGGCTGCGTACGGCCGCGTGGTCACCTCGGCGAGCCCGTTGAAGAAGGCAGGGCTCAGCTCGACGTATCTCTGGGAGGAGGTGGACTGGGTCATTCGTGGTCGGGCCCTGCCGGACCTGGACTCGTACCTCGCCCTGGCGCGCAACGGGCGCGGTACCCGGCTGTCCGGCGACCTCCGTGCCGACGTGTGGCGGCTGGCCACTGAGTACGCGACGGAACTGGCGAGCCGGGGAATCGGCGACTTCACGGACGTACTGCTGCGGGCCCACGAGGTCGCTCAAACCAGCCCGCCGGAGTACGACGCGGTCATCGTCGACGAGGCCCAAGACCTGACCGATGCCGCCCTACGTCTCCTCTACGCGCTGGTCGGCGATCGACCCAACGGACTACTGCTCGTGGGAGACGGACAGCAGTCGATCTACCCGGGTGGCTTCAATCTGGCCTCGGTTGGCGTACGAGTGCGTGGCCGCTCCCACGTGCTGACCCACAACTACCGCAACACCCGGCAGGTGTACGAGGTCGCCCAGGCGCTCGTGGACGGCCATCCGTTCGATGACGGGGATGATCGGCCGGAGCAAGGTCTGCGCGCGGTCGAGGTTTCCCGCAGCGGTGCTGCTCCGGTCACCAGCGCCAGCGCCAGCGAGGAGGAGCACGATCTGGCGCTCGCGGCGGCGATCGAGTCCGCGATCGAGGGGGGTACGGGGATCGGGGACCTCGCCGTCCTCGTGCCCACTCACCGGTTCGCCCGGCACTACACGGATCTGATCGACTCGTTGGGGCTGCCGACCCAACGGTTGGAGGACTACGACGGCAACCCGAGCATGCTGGTCAAGGTCGGCACCTACCAGCGGGCGAAAGGCCTTGAGTTCAAGCGGGTCTTCCTCCCCCGAATCGACGTGGACGGGCTCTCGGAGCATCGGGGGCGCGGCGAGGACGCCGACGCGCACGCGGAGCGGCTCGCCCTGCTGCGGCGTCAACTGTTCGTGGCGATGACCCGGGCCCGCGACGGCCTCTGGCTGGGCTGGGTCGGGGAGCCCAGCTCACTGCTGCCGCGGTCGGTGACAGACCGGGCGGCAGAGCCTGCCGCCGCCGGCTGAACCGCCTACGCGGACAGGCTCAGTGCTCCACGGCGTACCCGGTCGGCGAAGCGTTCGATCCGGACCAGGTCGCTGAGCAGCACACCGGGGCGATCCTTCTCTTCCTCGGCCTGCGCGGCGACCACGACCGACAACAGCTCCCCGAAGTGGTGCTCCGACTGCAGAGGATTCCACACCACGTCGAGGACCTTCTCGCACGCGCTCTTCGCGCCGGCGCCGTTGGGCGGTGGGCCGTCACCGAGCAGGCGCACCTTGAGCGCGGCCAGGAGATGATTCCGGGCCGCCCGGTAGCCCCAGAACTGCCGCTTGTTCCGGAAGAGCCACTCCAGTCGGTAGAAGGCCGCTGCGGTCGTGTAGTAGACGAGCGGATTCTGGTCTGGCTGGAAGAGACGTTGCCCGTGGCGGTTCTTCAGCCGGCCATAGCGTCCGGTCGCCGCCGGCTCGTTGAGGAACATCGCCGCGTACGCCTTCGTCAGCTGGGGTCGCGTGATGATCCGCGTCCGTTCGACGTGCGCCTGGCCGCTGTACTGCCGGGAGCGGCGTTCGTAGAACAGCCGGCGCGACTCCGGCTGGGCCACGAAGTAGTCCTCCAGCTTCTTGTGGAACGTCTCCCGGGCCGCCAGGTCGTCCTCGGTCACGGCGGTCTGCCGGTTGGTGGCGGCGATGATCCCGCCGATCACGTCCTCGTCGTTGGACTGGATGAGTCGAACGTTGACGTGCACCCCGTCGGTCAGCTCATCCTGCTGGTCGAAGAGGACGTGGCAGGTCTGGCAGCCGTTGACGATCTGGAAGTCACGGATGTGGACGTCGTCGCCGGCGGTGGTCAGTTCCCGGGCGACGATGGTTATCCCGTTGTTCAGCACCGCGAAGCGATCCCGCCGGTCCGGATCCTGCAGCGTGCCGCGGATCTCGGCGTTAACCGGATTGTAGTCCTGGAAATCACGCACGTTCTCGTAGAACAGCGCCTTGCGGATTCCCCCGGTCGGGTCGGTCAACACCCTGTCGACGAGCTTCCGGGCCGGAATCACCCCGAGGAACGCCTGCTCCACGCCGGGGATCCTGGGTAGCGGCAGCTTCTTGGGCATGGTGAAGCTCGCACTCACCGCCTCCGACGCCGTGCGGTAGAGATCGCGCAGCTCGGCCGCGCCGACGGCGACCACCTCGACCTCGCCGAACAGCCCGGTGTCCCGCAGTCGATCCGCCGCCGCGAGGCGCTTCCTCTCCAGCAACCCGTCGCCGGTCCGGCCGGTTGAGACGTAGTGGACGGCGAGCCGTGGCAAACCTTTCTTGAACTTACTGACGTCCCGGTAGACGGCGTCGACGCAGGCGCGCAGGTCGGCAACGTCGTCGGATCGCTTGTAGGTCATCGGCTGCCGCCCGAAGACCTGCACCAGGTTGTCGGCGAGGTCGGTGAAGACCTTGGTTTCGAACTTCTCGCTCCGTTTGGCCTGCACGATGACGAAACGCACGTCGAGTTGCCGGGCCTTCTCCACCGCCTCCCGGACATCGTCCGCCTCGCGCAGTAGGTCGCCGTTGACAATGACGGCGGCGATGTCGATGCCGAGGTCGTCGCCACCGCCCATCCGGAACTGGTCGGGGTTGAACTCGTCCTCGTGGTAGCTGCTGAGTACGCAGTATCCGGCGAACGCCTCGAACGCCTCGGCCTCGGTCAGCTCGGTCAGCTCCTGCTCTTCCTGGAACTGCCTCGTCCAGCCCTCAAGAATGAAATCCACACCAGCCTCCCGACACCACAGTCTCTGTGTGCGAGGCAACCCTAGCGGAGCGCAACCGTCGACACAGGCCTCGAGCGGGTCATCTCGCCGGCCAACACGCGGATCCGCGCCAGTAGGTCCACCGGGTCTGCGTCGAGATCCAGGGAATGACAGATGATCTCGATCCCGGCGTTACGGATGACATGCCGCACCGGCGGATGGTCGCCGCCCGCGTACACCAGGTGTCCGCACGACAGGCGGTAGGCGATGCAGTACGCCAGCATCTGGTAGGCGTCATCGCGAGCGGCCTCGGCCTTGTACTTGGCATCCACCACCGCACCGACGACACCCTCCCCGTCCCGCCAGAGGATGTCGGGACGCAGTTCGAGGCGACGCTGCTGATCCAGGTGGTGGCGGGGCTGGAGCATGACCTTTCCGCCGTACGCCGACTCGACGGCGGCACGGAGCGCGACCGAGAGGAAGTCCTCGTAGACCCGCCACATGTCGAGCAGGAAGGCGTTGGCCAGTACGCCACCCCGGCCCGCATCGACGGAGCAACCTGCGAGCACCAGTTCGGCGAGCCGAAGCGCGACGACCAGCCGCTCGTTGAGCCGGGTCCGTCGCCAGGCCGGCACGGGTTCGCCCGGTAGCAGCCGGGTCACGCCGGCGAGACGCCCGGCAACGTGACGGAGTTTGCGCCGGGAGGCGTCATCGATGCCGGGTACGCGCAGCATCCGATCGACCGCGGTGGCGAGGATCCGGTTCTCGGCGATGTCGATCGTGTAGTCGTCGTGCCGTATCTCCAGTGGAAGCGCCCGGCCGACGCGCCGGGTGAGTTGTGCGGTCTCGCGGAGCCGGCCGCGCAGCACCGGCGAGCTCTCGTCGACCGTCCGATAGCCCTGGAGCAGCCCGGGGCGCAGTGCCCGATCGGTCTGCCGCCAGAGTGCCGCCGCAAGTGCCGGCACCAGATCAGGGTGCTCGGCAAGCGGCACGGTCTCGTCGCGCCAACCTCTCGGTTCGCGGGCGTATCCCATTAGAAACAGGAGGCGCGCGATCGGCATCTTCGGTTCGATGTGCACCTCGACACCACCGATCCGCGCCGCGCCGACCTTTCGTCCGGCACGCACGTGCCACACGCCCTCGGTCGCACCGGGTCGGACATCGGCGATCTCCGACGCCGCGAGCCGGCGGGCGTCGTCGGTGCCGAGGCGCGCCTGCACAGTCGGGCCGGCTTCGCGTACCCGGATCAGGACCATGGCTGCTCGGGCAGCGACTGCCTCAGTGCGTCGAGGCCGTAGCGCTGCGCCACGTCGATGTCGTCGGCGTAGTGATGTTCGACGAGCAGCGGCAGGATGTCGTGCCGCCAGACCCGGTCGAGGCCGTCCGGCTTCGCGTGGACCGACTCGCGCATAAGGTACGACGGGCCGATCGCGTAGTCGGCGTCGGCGAGTCGGGCGTTGAGCGCGTCGAGCAGCGCTGGCGCCTCCGAGGCAAGGCCCTTCCGGTCGAGCCAGCGGCTCAACAGTCCACGCACGGGCGGTTTGGTCGGGTGCAGTTCGACGAACGCGAAACGGCGCCGCATCGCGGCGTCGACCAAAGCGATAGACCGGTCGGCGGTGTTCATGGTGCCGATCAGGTAGAGGTTCGTCGGCAGGGTGAAGTCCTTCGCCGAGTACTGCAACCGGATGCTCTGGTCGCGGTACTCCAGGAGGAAGTACAACTCGCCGAAGATTTTCGCCAGGTTACCCCGGTTGATCTCGTCGATGATCAGGATGTACGCGATGGACGGATGCTCACGAGCCTCGTCGGCGAGCTGCCGCAGCGGGCCGGAGGTGAGTTTGAACCGCAGCGTCCCGTCGTCGCCGCTTTCGGGCCGGAAGCCCTCGAAGAAGTCCTCGTAGGTGTACGAGGGGTGGAACTGGATCAGCGTCACCGCGTACGGTTCGGTCAGCTGTTTCGCCAGTTTGTGAGCCAGGAACGTCTTGCCGGTGCCCGGCGGGCCGTACAGAATCACCTGCCGGCGCTCCACGAGCAGCTCCCGCAGCTCACTCAGCCACTCGACATCGGTGAGCAGTTCGGCGGCCATCCCGGCGGTCACGTCGGCCAACTGCGCCGTCGGGGCCGGCTCTGGTGCCGCCTGCTCGGGCACCAGGTCGGCGTAGAGCCGATCCAGTGCGTCGAGGGCGTCGGTGAGGTCGATCAGGTCGTCCTGGCTCTGGGTGAGCGTGGGCAGCGGACCGGTCAGGTCGGTGAGATCCCGAGGCGCACCGACGTTGAGCCACCGCGCCGGCCGCCGCAGGTTCGAGCGCCGGTCCGGCGACTCCACGAAGTACGCCGGCCCGTCGACCTGGCCCAGGTACACCTCGCCCCGGTGCATGGTCAGCAGATAGTCACCCGGGCGCATCTTGCGAAGGAACGCGCCGAAGTAGCCGAGCAGTTTCTCCCGCACGGAGTAGCTCTTGTGCCGGTACTCCTCCTCGACGATTTGCTGGAGGCGCTGCGGCTCGATCTCGTCGCCCAGCTCCGGCAGCTGCGACGCCGCGAGCGACACCCAGCCCTGTGCCAGCCACTGCGGCACGAGGTCGACACCGTCGACGTTTGATCCGCGCACCAGCCAGGCCCGCCGCGCCGCCGGCTCGGCCGTGGCCGAGTCGGCCTCCGCCAGCCGATCCCGCAGCAGCTCGGCAGTGATTCGCTGCTCCGGATTGGCGCGCCGATCTTCGAACTCGACGCCTTCCTCCACCAGTTGGCTGCGGACATCGCCGCCCCGGTACTTGAAATGCTGGTGCATGGCCGACGGCACCTGCCCGTCGACTTGGAGCACCCGGTGCGAGTTCTCGACGTAGGTCTCGGCGAGCAGATGGGCGATCTCGCCCGGTGAGCCTTCGACGAGGTCGGCGAGGTCGTCGTACGCCGTCCAGGAGCCGGCCGGGATGAGCGCGAGCGCCGCCGCGATGGTGTGCAGCTTGCTCTCGTACTTCTTGCGGGCCTGCTTGCGGTTGCGGAAGATCTCGCGGTACCGGCGGCCGATCTCGGCATAGAAGGCGTCCGGCCCGGGGTAGGAGTCCAGAGCCTTCCGGCCGGCCTCGGTGATCCACCAGAGTCCGTCCCGCTTCACCATCCACCCGGCCGTCGCCGCGTCACCGGTGTGGAACCGCGCTGCCACATTCCAGGCGGCGGCGCCGCCCTTGTGGGGTTTCCGCTCCGCCTCGGTCAGGTCGATACGTTTGGCGACCTCGGCGAGCACCTCCCGGCCGTGCATGCGTCCACCAGCGTCGCGCAGCACCTCCAGGCAGGTGTGCACCAGCAACGCGTTCCGGATCCCCTCGGACATGACGCTGACCTTTCGGACGTGGCGACGGGAGATCAGGACAGCCTACGGTCGGTGGGCATGACGGAGCTACGGGTGCTCGGCGTGGACGCGCGCAAGGACGGGTGGCGGTAGGCGGACCCCGGTGCGGCAGGGATATCGCTCATGGTCGCGCTCCGGTACGGTTCTTCCCGGAACGACGCTCACGTTGCCCGGGGTGTCCCCGCCCCCCGTTGGAGGCTCGCTGGCATGAGCGACGGATTGTCCCCGTCCAACACTCCGGCTCTGCGGTTTCTGTTCCGCTATCGGGATCTGGTCGCCGATACCCTGCCGGAGCACCGGGCGGTGCTGCGCGAGCGAGGTTGGTGCTGGTGGGGATGGTGGAAGCGCCCCAACGAGCCCGGCCGGACCGAGGTATGGGAGACGCTCGCACGCGAGACGGCCGCCGGGCAGCGGGTGCGGATCGGGCTGTTCCATTCAGGCACAGGCACGGTGCATCCGGCCGTGGTCGAGCGAGTCGTCGTGCCGCGCGCCGACGATCTGGGGAGTTTCGTCTCGCTGAGCCCTCCCGAGGCCGAGCGGGACGGAGTTCCCGCCTACTACCGGTCCAGCCGGCACAGCAGAGGGTGGCTGCGATTGGTGGCCCTCGCCGAGGAGCCGATCGAATTCTTCGGGAGATTCTCCCTCGCCTCGGCGCCGCCGCTGCCGCACCATCCGAGCAGCCAGCTGGAGCGGTTGGTGGGCAAGCGGATCCTCGACGCCGACGAACTGCGGACCATGGACACCACCATCTGGGAGGTCCGGCCCGCTCAACCGGCTGACTCCAGCGAACGGTTCCTGACCGCCTCGCAGCGCCAGGACGGCGCTCTCTCGGCGGAGCCGGTCGCCTGCCCAGGGCCATGGCTGTTGCACCTCACCGATCCGCACTATGCGACCGGACAGTTTCGGCGCGAGCATCAGTGGCGGTTGGAGGCCGAGGACGGGGCGACCCGACCCACGATGGTCGATGCCATCTCCAACGCCCTGGATCATTATCAGCGCTCCGTCGGCGCGGTTCTCGTCACCGGCGATCTCACCTACGTTGCCGCTCAGGATGAGTTCGAGGCAGCGAGGGCGGGTCTGTTCAAGCTGACCAACGGCCTGCTCGGGCTCGGCATGGAGCATCTCGTGGTCGTACCGGGCAATCACGACATCGCGTGGACGCGGAGCGACAGCTACGAGTACGCGGCACCGGTGGAGGTCGCGCCGGCCGAGGCGACCGCCAACTATCGGTCGTTCTTCCAGGCGCTGTACGGCTACCCAGCCTCACCCCACCTGTCGATGGCTCGCCGCTTCGTCTTTCCCGGCGGCAACCTCGTCGACGTGGCGGCGGTCAACTCCAGTTCGCTGGAGCAGGGGCGCTCGTTCCTGGCCGGCATGGGTCGCGTTCAGGAGGCCGCCTATCGCGAGGCGACAAGCGCCCTCGCCTGGTCCAGCCCGGGCTCGGCGCTGCGCATGCTCGCGCTGCATCACCATCTCGCGCTCACTGAGGACCTCGAATCGCCCGACGAGTACGCCAGCGGCTTCGGCATCGCCATCGACGCGCCCAGAATCCAGCGGATGGCCGCACACGACGGTGTGCACCTCGCGGTGCACGGGCACAAGCATCGCGCCTTCGTATGGCGGACGGAGGCCTACCATCTTCCCGAGTACAACAACGAACGCTGGAAGTTGGGCAGCATCAACATCGTCGGTGGCGGCAGCAGCGGCTCGATTTCGTCAGACGGGCGGCGTAACTTCTTCAACCTGATCCGGGTGGCGGGTCCTGTCGTGGAGTTGGAGATGTACCGAAGCCAGCAGCAAGGTTCGTTCGAGAGATTCATGACCTGGCGGGCACCGCTGGTGAGCGGGGCGGTGGGCGACCGGCTGGAGATCGCTCCGTGGCAGGTCATTTCCTGATGACCACCCAGCGTCCGGTCGTGCATGCGCTCATCCTCGACATGGACAACACGCTGTACGACTGGGTGGCCTATTTCGTCCCTGCGGTCCGCGCGATGGTGACCGTGGCCGCCAAGCTCCTCGACGTGTCCGAGCAGGAGTTGCGGGGCGATCTCCAGGTCGTGCACCGCAGCCACGGCAACACCGAGCATCCGTTCGCGCTGCTGGAGACCGCAGCCGTCGAGCGTCGCCTGCCCGGGGTGAGCCAACGGATCCGACACGAGCATCTGCTGCCCGCCTTCACCGCGTTCAACGAGATCCGGCGCAGCCATCTGCGCCTCTATCCGGGTGTTGCGGACACGTTGGAAGCTGTCCGTGCCGCTGGCTGTCGCGTCGTGGGTCACACCGAGGCCAAGGACGTGAACATCAACAGTCGGGTCCGGTCGCTCGGGCTGGACGCGATGTTGGAAGCGATCTACGCACCTCGTTTCGTCGGGCCGCCGCACCCCCTGGGCACCGGTCGAGAGCGAGCAAGAGACACGATCAGGGTGCGGGTTCTCCCGCCCACCGCACGCAAACCCAACCCGGAGATCGCCCGCCAGATCTCCGACCAGCTCGGTGTTCCACCCGCCCGCTGCCTCTACGTGGGTGACAACCTGAGCAAGGATGTGACGATGGCCAAGCGGGCGGGGATGCTGGCCGCGTGGGCGCGCTACGGCACCCACCACGACCCCGATCTCTGGCGCGATCTGGTTTCCCTGTCCCACTGGGACCCGTCGGCCGTCAACGCGGCCGAGAGCGCGGGCGCCGAGTCACCGCAGTACGCGCCGAACGCCACGCTTGATGCCTTCGATGAGCTACGCGAGCACTACACCTTCGCCGCGCCTGCCGGTTCGAGGGCGGTTCAGCTGGAGCCCGACTGTCTGGGGGCGGGTTCGGCGGAGGGCTGAGCTGATGAGGCTGTCCACTCGCTTCGCCGGTTCAAGTCACCGATGTTGGTGCGAAACTCACTCAACCACTCGCCGGTCTCCGCCTCCACCAGCTCGGCGGTCCGCGTCACCAGCACCCGGATCAGGTCCTCACGCCGCCGCGTTGCCTCCGGCCCGACCGGGCCGTACCCGCCGTTGGCCTCGGTGCGCAGGCCGGTGGTCGCCCAGTCCAGCCGGAACTCGGTGAGCGCCCGTTGCAGGGCCTGCGCGGTGGCGATGTCGCGCATCCAGGCCGACGACAACCCGAAGAAGTGGTCGAAGGCCAGGCACCCACCGCCCAGGGCGAGCAGAACGTAGCCCCAACTCGCACCGATACCGGCGGTGGCCGCGCTGAGCAGCGGCACCACTCCCCCGGCGACGCCCAGCAGGATCGCGCACCCGCGAAGCAGACGGGAGATCCTGCGGCGCACCGCCTTGTCGCTCAGGTACCACGCGATCGTGTCCTCAGCCTGGCCCTCCGCCCATTCGCGCAGGCTGTTCAGTATGGCCGAGGGGTGTTGCCCGGTCAGATCAGGGAATGGCCGGCTGGTCATGTCCCGTCGCGGTATCCGCCGGCCTGCTCCGTCGCCTGTCACCGTAATTCGTCCGATCGCGCCCCGTGACGTGGCCCGTCGCCGGGTGGCGGGTCGAGCACCGGAAGACATGATCGCCCCATGAGCACAGCCTCGGTCATGGCGTCGTAGCGTTCAAGGATCAGGCGCTTCATCCGGTACTCGCCGTACGCGCGTTCCTCGCGCTGCCGGAAGACGGTGAAGGTGTCGAGGACGTGGTCGGCCTCGTCGCGGGTGAGACCGTAGAGCTGGAAGTAGGCGGCGTCCAGCTCCGCGCGGATCAGCTCGCGCCGCCGCGGATCCCAGACGAACGGTGGCCCGTCGTCGCCCAGGTCGCGGGCGTACGGCGTGAGGTCTTCGGCGGTGTAGGTCAGCTCCAGCACCCGGGCGGTGATCCAGGCGGCCAGGTCCGGCGCGTCCCGGTCCCACGGCACCGGCCGCCGGTAACTCTCCGGCGGCAACACCGGCAACTGCTTGAGTACGTGGTACTTCAGGTGCGTGCCCGACACCTTCTGCCGGACAACGAAATCGAGGACGAAGGAACTCAGATTCGCATGAAGTTCGGGTGACTTCGTGCCGGGCAAGGCCAGCAGCAGAGTATCGCCTGCCGCCGTTCGAGCGAACACGGTGGAGATCAGCGTCCGCTCGTCGGTGCTGCGGGAGATGTCGCGCCAGCCGAGCAGCCAGCCCCGTGACCAGCGCTGTCCCAACCGCGCCCGCACCTCCTGCTCGGCCACCCAGTAGCGCGGCATGACCAGTCGACCGGGATGCCCGTGGGCGTCCTCGTCGAATCTCGGCAGAGTGCCCACGTTGAGCTGCGCCTGGGTCGCGCCCTCGTACGTGCCGAGCCGGTGGTCGAAGTGGTGGACCATTTTCGCCTCGTAGAGCGGCAGCATCCGCTCCTCGCCCCGCACGAACACGTTGCCATCGAGGGTCCAGCCAGCCTGGACCAGCTCATCGCGTGTTCGAAACAGGGCCGAGTCGTTGGCCATGTGCAGCATCGCCATGAACGACAGGCCCCACGGGTTCCCGTGGTCCGCCTCTTCGTGCCACAGCACCGAGACGCGCCGGTAGATGCCGAGGGTGATCTCGGCATCTCGACGGGACAGGAACACCGGGCAGGTTCCGGTGTTCGGATTGAGCCGGGTGATCTCCTCGGGCGTGAGCTGGTACGAACGAGCAACGATGTCGGAGACGTCGCGGGCCCGAAAGACGAGCGAGGCGTTCTGCGACGACCGCGATCGTCCGGACATGCTGAGCAACGCGAAGCGGACCCGGTGGTCCACGCTCGCGAAGATCTTTTTCTCGTTCTCGAAGTCGTAGAGGGAGCGAAGGCTCCTGCTGGTCACCAGGTCCTTGAAGAACGCCTGCGTGGTGGCGTCGGTGGCGATTCCGGTGGGCAGGATCGCGCCGACCAGGCCGTCCGGCGCGATCAGCAGCCGGCTGGTTTCGGCGAACACCGCGTACGTGTTGATGTCTCCCCGGCCGGTCAGCGGGTATCTGCCGCCGGCTCGCAGCAGGTGGCTGACGCCGCCGACCTCACGTTGGGCCAGTTGCCACTGCTGGAACAGCTCGCGCTCCGCCGCGTAATCACTGGTTTTGAGCGCGGCGATCGCCTGTTTGCGGGCGGCGGCGTTGGGGGCCGTCGCGATGTCGGGGTGTCGGGCGGCGAAGAACTCCTGTTCCTGGAGCTTGACCCGCTCCCAGGGTGGGTTGGTCAGGACGCAGGAGAAGCCGCCGGTCCAGCCGGTCGCCGGGTCGACGCCCACCCCGTCGCCCGGGACGCGGAAGATGTGCGGAAACTCGATGTGCCAGTGGAAGAAGCGGTATTGCCGGACCATGGTCCGGACGATTTCGCGGGCCGCCTTGACCGGGTCGCCCTGCTCGCCGTCGGCCAGCCGTTCTAGCATTCCCTGGGTGAGTGCGTACGCACGGGTCTGCTCGGTTTTGGGGCCGACAAAGGCCGCGCACCAGGCGTCGGCGAGCAGCCGCTTGTGCCTGCGCTCCTCGTCCAACGACTCGGCCCGTTTGGCTTGGACGTGTACGTCAGCGAGGGATTCGCAGGGCGCCAGGTGGGCGATGGCCCGTGCCGCCTCGGCGAGGTCAAGGTTGACGCTGGTCGCATCACCGAGCGGTCGCTGGCCGCGTCGCTCGGCGGTGTTCTGTTTGCGCAGCGCGTTGACGACCCGCCGGTCGTCGCCGTCGAGGGCGGTGAAGGCGGTGTCGGGGAGCCCACCGGCCAGCATCGCAGGAGTGGCGCCGAGCAGCGAGTTGCCGACCCGGATGTTGGCGTCGAGGTAGCCGAGGGGTTTGCCCGGCTCGTACGCCTCCAACCAGAGCGACAGTTTGGCCAGCTCGGCGGCCATCTCGTTGACGTCAGTTCCGTAGCAACACCGGCTGACCACCGCTCGGAGCGCCGTGCGGACCTCCTCGGCGCGCGGCTCCAACTCGTCGGTGCGTTCCGCGGCCAGCCGTTTGGCGATGCGGCGGGCCGCCGCGACGAGGAAGTGCCCGGAGCCGACCGCCGGGTCGCAGACGGTGATGGCGAGCAGGGCGGCTTCCCGCTCGGCCGGGGTCGGCTTGGCGCACGCCTCGTCGAGCAGTGGCTCCAGGACCGAGTCGAGGAGACTGTCGATGAGCGAGGCGGGTGTGTAGTAGCTGCCGCTCTTCTTGCGGTCGTTGCCGCCCAGCCGTTGGAAGTGGAAGCGTCGCCGGGTCTCGTCCCAGAAGGGGTGCAGTTCGAGGAGGGCCTCGTAGACGCTACCCAGCTCCTCCGCGCCGAGATGCCGGAAATCCACCATCTGTCGCCCGCCGTGACGCTTGGCGAGGACGCTCAACGCCTCGACCGCCTGGAGCAGCGCGGCGTTGGTCAGCTCCGCGCCACCGATCGGCTCGCCGGGCGCACTGTGCTCGAAGCTCCCGCAGAGCGGCTCGTCGAGGACGGTGTGCTCGAAGATGCCGCCGATGCCGGGCAGGCCGACGGTCGGGGAGCCGGTCTCCGAGCCGAGGATGCGGAAGACCAGTTTGACGCTCTGCCACAGGTCGCCGTGGCGGGAGTGGCGGCGGACGACGGCGAGCTTGCGCAGCCGCCGCGACGACAGGTACTCGTGGTAGCGGCGGTGTGCGGTCTTGTCGGCGGCCGGGTCGAGCAGCAGGTCTCGATCCTCGACGACCAGCCAAAACAGAAGTCGATAGATAAGCCGCAGCAGGGAGCGCTTGAAGTCGGCCAACGACAGCTCCGTGCCGATCCGGTCGCGGAGAGCCCGGTTGGCCGGGTGGTCGAGGAAGCCCGTACCGAGGATCTCCAGCGCGGCCTCGACGCCGCCGCGCAGCCGGGTGAGTGCCCGCTCCCCCTGCTTGGCCCCGTACGCCCGCCACTGTTCGAGCAGGCAGGACGGCGGACCGACCGCCTCGTCCTGGGCCTTGAGCCGGGTGGAGTGGGCCATCCGAAAGAGCAGGACGAAGTCCGCGAACAGCTCGCCCTCGAAGATCGACTGAAGGTCGAACTCGACGTACGACGAGCCGACCAGACTGGTCGAGTCACGCAGCAGCCGCAGCCGCTGGCCGTTGGAGAGCACCGCCCAGAGGTGCCGGTCGCTCTGATTGAGTAGTTGCTGGACCATGGCGTGCGGCGCGGCACCCGCCGGCCCGGCGGCACGACCCATTCGCTTGTCGAGTTCGGCGTGCCAGGGCAACAGGTGCAGCGGCACCGCCCGCTGCCAGCGGTGGCTGACCGGAAACGACCGGTCGTCGACGGGAATGCCGCCGGGCACGGGCTCGTAGTCGCGGTAGTGCAGCTCACGCAGCAGCGGGCCGAGCCATTCGTCGCGGGTCAGCCGCGCGATGGAGCCGGCGCCCCGCGCCCGCCGCCTGGTGAAATCCGCGTAGGCCTCGCGCAGGTACAGATATTTGGCGTTGGCCAGGCGACGCACCGACTCACTGGCGGCCAGGTCATAGGAGACCGGGTCGATGCCGGGGATATCCGGGTCACCCTCGCCGATGCGCTGGAGCACGCCGCCGGGCAGCAGCCCGCCGGAAACCTGCACCGCTGGGTACAGCACCGCCATGTCCGGCCTCCCCAGGTCGACAGAACCCAGAGCTGGCACCGAGTGACGCGAAGATCACTCATAGTGTTGCTGGAAGCCTATAGATGGTGATCGAGGCAAGACAACCCCACCCGATCCGAGAAAGCTGCCGGATCGACCGATGGCGAAGAGGTGGCCTTACCGCCCGTTCCGCCGCACCTCGTCGAGGATGGCGCGCGACCAGACAGGGCGATACAAATCCTGCTCGGCGCAGCGCAGCAGGGTGTCGGCGAGCACACTGGGCACGAGAACGCAGGCGTCAAGCACCGCTACGATCATCAGAGTCCGTCACGCGCCGAGCTGGTCGTCTGACGGCTGCCGGCCACGCCGGATCGCTTCGTCATAGACGCCCATGTCGATCGCGTCTGCGGTCAACTCGTCCAGCGCCTCGCGCCGCGCCCGCGATCGCTGCTCCTTGTACACGAGCACGTCATGCAGCGCGACCCGGCGGCTGGAGTTTGGACGGGTGTAGGGCAACACCCCGTCGTTCATCAGCTTGACCACGGTCGGCCTGGTCACGCCGAGAATCGCGGCAGCCTCTCCGGTTGACAGTTCGACGTTCTCCGCCATGACCCGGACCGGCCGTCCCCGGCCGAGGATCGACACGACTTCGGCGAGAGCCTCGCCCACCACCGGCGGCACATCGACCGGCTCCGCCCCATCGACCATGAGTTGCAGTCGCCGCCCCCGGAGGGGTCGCCGAGCGAACCGCCTCAGCTCCTCACCGTCGGGCTCCAACCCACCCGCAGGCACCACCGTCACAGATCCTCCATCCAGGTTTTCCACTGCTCAGGTCCGCCCGGGATCCCGGGTCGAGGGCCAGGCCCGGTGTCAGATCGGGTCCGCCGTCCGGGCGGCGATCACGGGCGATGTCCACGGCCGCGCTGCGCCAGGTAACGGCCAGCGAGGGCCCCGCAAGCACCGAGGACAACGCCTATCGCGAGGCACGCAGCGCCACTTCCAGCGCCTCCACGCTGGACGCGCTGGACATCGGCACCGACCTCGGGGAGGTGCGGCGGTGGGCTGCTCGTCTCGTCGGTTGCTGGGCCTGCATCGATCGCCGCCTGGTAGCTCCGGTCCACAACGATGGTGAAACGACGGGCCCGCCGAGACGTCTCGGCCTTCATCCGTGGGCCTCTCGCTTCCGTCCAGAAGCGCCGCCCGATGGCGCCCTTGAAGAACTGATCGGCGAGTACTTCCAGGTGCGGTTCGCTGAGGACGTCCACCTCCCACATGAGCTGCCAGTGGGACACGATCAGGTTGGCGTAGACGTGCTTGCGGAACCAGTCCAGATCCGTCGACTGCTCGATCGGGCCCCAGCACTCCAGTAGCCCAGGGTCGTCGATGGCCATCTTCAGCAGATCGGTGTGCAGGCCCCGTAGTGCCTGCTCGCGGGCGGCCTTGGCTTCCCTGGCCTGAATGACCAGGGAGGCGGCCACCCCGATGAGCGCGAGCCCGGCGAGGATGGCGGAGGCGGCTCCGTACGCCTCGCCGACGTTGCCGAGCAGCGGCCAGTCGTAGCCGGGTCGCTCACCGATCCAGAGCAGGCCGATGGGCGAGAAGAGGACGGCAGCGAGCATGGTCAGCACAGCGAGCAGCAGTGCGGTCGGCATCGCCGACCGGCGGGCACGGCTGGTGACCATACGCAGTCGGGGCACGCCGCCTCCACGCTCGCAGGTGGAGGCAGGCTACTACAGGTGGGCGGCGGGCGGTTTCAGCCCGTCGACCTCCCGATTGAAGAACGACTCGAACGGCTCAGCCTTGGCGAGCAGCGCCTGGACCTGCGACCGGCAGCCCTCGATCACCCGGGGTTCGACGAATTTCTCCGCGCCGATCGGAGTGCCAGCCTCGTCGTAGTGGACGTCGTAGACGGCTTGGCTACCGGCCACCATCAGCTCCGGAACCAGGCCGTGCTCCTGTTCCAGCTCCGACACCGCATCGGCGGTGAGCACGCGGATGCGCTCACCCGCCTCGGCCCGGAAGGAAAGGAAGTTCAGCTCCCAGATCAGGTACGGCGTCAGCGGCAACTCGACGATCCGCAAGCGGTGCAGCCCGGAGCCCATCTCATGGAGGCGGGCGAAGAACTGCGCCAGCTCGGGGTTGGGTTGGGCGGCGATCCGGAGCGCCTCGTCCCACCTTCCAGCAGCGAACGCCTCCCAGCTCGGGCTACCCGGCTCCCGGAAGGTCTGGATGCGCTCGGTCTTGAGGATCGGCCCATCGACCGACTCCACCGTGGCATAGAAGTCCGCTTCGTACGCGGGCAGGCTCAGCTGCTGGGCGGAGGCTCCTCGAAGCAGGTCACGCATCCGGGATGTCCGGCTTCGCTGCGAGGATCATGCTGCGCGGGATGACGACCAACCGCTCGCCCGTGCCGACACTGACGCCATCCGGTAGCTGGTTGGCGTACACGTTCGTCAGGTCTCGGCCGATGACCGCGACATCGCCGTTTGAGAGTTCCCAGATATCAGGGCAGGTGGTGGTGCCGCCGCTCTCTCCCAACTCCGCAGCCGAGCGGCCGAGTCGCCGTGTGAAGGTCGCAGTCGGGTCCGCTTCCCATCGAGTCGCCATGGCCATCTCCCACAGTCATGGATCGAACACTCAGAATAAGCCAAGGATGCGCCTCAATCGCGCCGGTTGGTTGGTTGCTGAATTTCGCCAGCTGTAGTCAAGCTCCGATCAGCGGCGTGCCCGTCCGGCAGGTGGATTCGTTCGGCTGGGACGCCAGCGGCGAGCAGCCGCAGCCGGGATCCGGCGACCATCAGCGGCGGCCCGCACAGGTGAACCTCCTGGCCGGGCCGGTAGTGGTCCAGCGCCACGGTCAGCGCGTCACCCCGCTCCCCCGGTTCCGCCGAGTCGTCGTGGGAGAACGCGGGCACGACGGTCAGCCAGTCGTCGTGGGCGCACTGGAGCTGGTCCAGGCTGATCGCGTCGTAGAGGTCGGTGAATGTCCGCGAGCCGACGACCAGGGTCACCCGCCGCCCGGCCGGCCCCGCGGCCACCTGTTCGACCAGGGCGCGCAGCGGCGCGAGCCCGGTGCCACCGGCGACCAGCAGCAGGTCCGCCCGGGATTCCGGGTCGAGGCTCAGCCCGGTGTCGGTGGGCGGGCCGAGCCAGAGCGGGTCGCCGGGGCGTACCTTCTCGACCAGAGCGCGGGAGACGGCGGCGACGGCGCGGACGTGGAACTCCAGGGTGCAGTCGGGGCGGGGGGCGTTGGCCGGCGAGTACCAGCGCCACCGGCCGGGCCAGCGTTCGGTGCAGACCGGCACCGCCTGGCCGGGCTGGAACGGCAGGCGTCGCCAGGGGCGTACGGTCAGGATGGCGATGCTCGCGCCCGCCCGGTCGTGGCCGATCACCTCGGCCGGCCACCAGGCCGGGCCGTCGCCGGCCCGCTCGGCCGCGCCGGCCACCGCCGCTGACGCCTGCCGCGCGGCCCGCGCCCACGCCGCCGCCAGCTCCGGCGTCCAGTCCACGTGGTGGGCCACGGTCGCGGTCAGCGCGGCCTCGATGGTGCCCTGGTGCGGCAGCAGCCGGTGACGGCGGTACGCCCGGCCGAGCACCGCCAACGCCGCCGCCCGCCCCGCCGGGTCGTCGCCGCCGCTGGCCAGCCGCCCCAGCGCGGCGAGGAACACGTCGGCCGTCCGCTCCGGCAGCAGCCCTCGGTGGTGGTCCTCGACGGTGCACCAGAAGTGGTCGGCGGCCTGGCGGGCGTACCGCATGGTGAGCGTCCACGACGCGGCCAGCGCGGCGGTCACGAGCCGGCCTCGTCGGCGAAGGCCCGCCGGGCCGCCGCCACCGCGCCGGCCGGCACGCCCAGCGCCGCGAGCACCCCGGCCAGGTAGTCGACCACCCGGCGGTGCTGCGCCTCGGTCAGGCCCAGGCCGCGCCACGCCCCGGCCGCCGGCCGGGCGATGTCGCCGGCCGGCCCGCCGAGCGCCACGGTGAGGGTCAGCGCCAGGTGCCCGGCGAGCCGGGCCCGGTCAACCCCGACCAGGTACGGCGCCAGCTCGGCGTCCGCCGCCACCAGCCGCAACCACCGGGCCACCGCGTCCCGCACCCCCGCCGGCCCGAGCGCCCCGACCGGGTACGCCCCGAGCCCGGTCACGCCCACCGCCAGGCGTCCGGGTCACCGGCGGCGACCAGCTCGTCCACGCGCGCCTCGGTGAGTCCGGCCGAGCGCAGCGTGCCCCGGCCCCAGCGGGCCAGCCGGCACGGATGCGGCACCCGCTCGCTACGGCACAGTGGACCCGCCGGCCACTGCTCGGGCGCATGCGCCAGCACCGCGCGTACGGCCAACGCCACATCCTCGTCGCTGACCGGGGTGAGCACCGGGAAGTCGTCCCGCACCGCCGCCATGGAAAGCCCTTCCGTCGAGATCGAGAGGTGGACCGGCACCGGGGCGGGCGGGGACGGCGGACACGCTCGGGCAACGCCCCACCGGAGCCCAGCACCCGCCCCGGGCCATGCCGACAGGTTCGCGGTTCGCCACAGTCAGCGGCATGACCGCCAACAAATGACCGACATGCACTTCAAGCAAGCAAAGTTGTTCGATATGCACGGGGCGTATGCCGGGCACTCACGCAGCGAGTTGAATGGATAGGCTCAGCACAGGCCACGACGGACGGAGACGCCCGACCATGGCGAAGACGCCGGGAAGTGACGCAAGCTGCCCCCGCTGCGGCGGAAGGCTCGCCCGCGACAACACCAGCGGGCGCTGCGGGCCCTGCCAGGCCGCCGAACGGGACCGAGTCACCGCACCGCCTGCCCTGGCGGCTTCCTTCTGGGACCACGGGCCAATTCGGCAAGCGCTGGCCGAACGCCACCTGGGGCTGGTCATCCGGGCCTACCGATGCCACCCGTACCACGGTCGTTACCCGCTGCCGCAGGAGATCGTGGCCCGCTGGCTCGGCATCTCGCAGGCTCAGCTCAGCCGAATCGAGAACGGCCCCGCGATCGTCCACCTCGACCGTCTCAGCCACTGGGCCCAGCTCCTACAGATCCCCGCTCACCTGCTGTGGTTCACGTTGCCCCCCGGTTCTGCGGATGGAAGGGCCATCGGCTTCGCCGAGGCGGGCAAGCCGAGCCTCAGGTCAGCCAGAAACGCATACGGGAGCAACATCAACGAGGCTTCGGCCAGAGCCCGCCAACGGCAGGCAACGAGAAACGAGCACCTGCACTTCGTACAGTCACTACGACCGGCCGACCGTCGAGTCGGCGGTGGCCACCTGTATGCAACTGTCGCGGCCTACCTTGCCGGCCAGGCCGACGGACCAGTAGGTGGTGGGGCCGGGCCGCAACAAGGACCAGCATTGGCTGCTGCCGCCTCGCTCAACGAAATGGCCGGATGGATGGCACACGACTCCGGTGCGGCAGGGCCGGCTCGCCAACACCTCGGCAAGGCCCTCACCCTGGCCCAAAGGGGCAACGATCAGCAGCTCGTAGCGCAGGTGCACGCCGGCCTGAGTCATCTCGCCAATCATTGCGGCAATGCAAGTGCGGCGCTGTCCCACGCCCGAGACGGTCTGAAACGTCTACGGCAGGCTCCATCGCACGGTGGGCTCCAGGCCCGACTCCTGGCAATGCAGGCACGCGGTTTCGCCATCGCTGGCCAGCCGGTCGAAGCCACCCGGACGCTCGCTGATGCGGAGGCGTCATTGCACAGGCCGATCACGGCAGCATCGGAGTGGTTGAGCCCCTTCGATGGAACTTCGTTCGCCATCGAGGCCGCGCGCTGCCTCATTCGCGTCGGTGACCTGTCCGAGTCCCAGCGCCGACTCCGAACCGTGCTGGCTGCCAGCCCCTGCGACCGGGTCAGAAGTCGAGCGCTGGCCCAGCTCATGCTGGTCACGGTGCTGCTCGGAAGAGGGCAGACCGACGAGGCGTGCGCCGCAACCCACCTCGTCCTGGACGAGACCGCGAGTCTCGGATCGGGCGTCATTGTCGAGCACCTGCAACACGCTTCGGTACTCTTCACGCCTCACGCAAAGGCATGCACCGAGGTTCCGCCGCTCCTCGACCGTCTCCACGGCACGATCCGCGAGCGATCATGGATCGGAACAGTGGGTGCGCTACGGGTAGGAGTAGTCAGTGCCGGAGAACTCGATGACGGATGACCGCCCACTCTACGGGCGGGATCCCGATGCGTGGCAGGCGTACCTGGCGGAGGGCAACGCGAAGCAGGCCCGCAAACGGGTCGGCGCCGACGTCCTGATCAGGAACGAGCAAGGCCACGTGCTGCTCGTCAACCCCCGGTACAAGCCGGATTGGGACCTACCCGGGGGCATGGCAGAGGCGAACGAACCGCCGCATCTCGCCGCCGAACGGGAGGTCCGCGAGGAACTGGGCATCGGATTGACGGTCGGACGACTGCTGGTCGTGGACTGGGTAGCTCCGCACGGCCCGTGGGACGACAGCCTGATGTTCATTTTCGACGGAGGCACGATCACCGATGCGCAGGCAAGTGCGCTGCGGTTGGCGGACGGCGAACTGCTGGGGTACCAGTTCCTTTCGCTAGAAGACTCCAGGGCGGTCCTTCGTCCCTACGTTTGGCAGCGCCTCCGCAATGCTGTAGCGAACACCGATAGCGACAGTTGCCGATACATCGTCAACGGCAGATAGAATCCAAATAATCTCTCCGTCCCGCCATCCCTTGGGCATTCGGATATTGCCCGGACGGCAGCTCAATCTGAATCTCACGGCCGACCCGCCCGGATGGCAGTTGCCATGGCGTCGTAGCGGTCGAGGATAAGGCGCTTGGTGCGATATTCACCGTGGGCAGCCTCGTCCTTCTGTCGGACGACCTTGAAGGTGTCCATGATGTAGTCGACGTCGTCGCGGTCGATGCCGTAGAGGTGGAAGTAGGCGGCGTCCAGTTCGGCGCGGAGCAGCTCACGGCGGGCTGGATCCCAGCGGAACGGCGGACCGTCGTAGCCAAGATCGCGCGCAAAGGGCGCTAGATCAAACGTCGTGTAGGTCAGCTCCAAGACTCGCTCACCCACCCACCTGTTTAGCGTTCCCCTGTTCTGATCCCACGGCACGGCACTGTCGTAGAGTTCAGGCGACAGCACTGGAAACTGCTTAAGGTAGTTATACGTTAAATGCGTCCCAGATACTTTCTGCCGAGCAATAAAGTCCAAGCAAAACGAGGAGAGATTTGCAATCAAGCCGGCGACCCGCCGAATCTCCTTGGAGAGAATTATCGGGCCGGTATGGCCAACTGCCGATTCCGGAAGCACCGACGCGACAACTGTCCGCTCATCCGTGTTACGTGCAATGTCTCGCCAACAGAGCAGCCACTTACGCTGCCACTTTGCGCCAAACCGCTCATCCACGAGCTTTTCATCAACCCAATAGCGGGGCAAGACAGAAAATTCCATACGCCCACGCTGCTCGTCTGTGGTCCTCGGGAGAACGTAGTCAACGCGGGCGGAATCCCTGTCCCGATAATCGCCGTAGCGGTGATCGAACTGGTAGAACATCTTCCCTTCATAAAGGGGAAGCATCCGGTCCTCGCCGCGCTTGAAAACGTTGCCGTCGAGCACCCATCCGTCGCCGGACAATCTCTCCGATTCGTAAAACATTCCAGAGTCGCTCGACATGTGGAACATCGTCGTTAACGATAAAGACCAGGGGTTACTGGCAGCGCCTACTTCCCGCCAGAGCACCGGAATAGCTCGATGAACTTGGGCGACAATTTCAGCCGCACGAGGCATTGTGAAGGATGGACAAGTCTGGGTGTTCGGATTAACGAGAAGGATGTCAGACTGGCGGAGCTGGTACACTATCCCCGGCTTCGAAAGGTCCTTCGGCACCCCGAGACCGAACGCGAATTTCGCCGACTGGGCGGTAACCGCACCCCCCGTGAACGCCAGCAGGCAAAAATGCACATCTCCATGCCCGACGCCACGGAAAACTCCTTGGTTGTTGCGAAAGTCATATACGTGTATCAGCCGAGATTGCGTCACCAGTTCAGCGAAGAAGTGGCGGTTGCCGTAATCAGTGGCAATGCCGGTGGGGAGGACGAGTCCAGTCGCCCCCTTGGGTGACAGGCATTTCATTGCTGTTTCGGCAAAAACAGCATAAGTGTTTACGTCACCACGTCCAGTAAGGGGGTAACGCCCAGACGAGCGTAACAGCAAGCCCTCAGCGTCCGCCTCATGTAGGGCGGTGGTCCACTTGGCGTATAGCATCTGTTTGGCTGGCTCCTCGCTTTCGGCGAGGGTGGCGATGGCCTTCTTGCGGGCGGCGGCGTTTTTGGCGTTGGCGATCTCCGGGTCGCGGGCGGCGAAGAACTCCTGTTCCTGTAGCTTGACCCGCTCCCAAGGCGGGTTGCCGAGGACGCAGGAGAAGCCGCCCTGCCAGCCGGTCGCCTCGTCCACGGGGCCGTAGTCGGGCACGCGGAAGATGTGCGGGAACTCGATGTGCCAGTGGAAGAAGCGGTACTGCCGGGTCAGCTCCTCCACCAGAGTTTCGACCCGGTGCATCTTCAGCGAGTGTTCGCCCTTGTCGAGGCGTTCGAGCATGCCCTGGGTGATCGCGGTGTCCCGGGTCGCCTCGGTCTTCGGCTGGACGAAGGCGGCGCACCAGGCGTCGGCGACCAGTTTGGCGTGCCGGCGGTCCTGCTCGACCGCACGTGCCCGCTTGGCCTGCACGTGCACGTCGGCCAGCGAGCGTGGTTCCGCGTACACGATCTGGCGGACCTCGGCGGCGAGCGAGGCGTTGCCGACCTGGATGCCGGCCGCACCGAACAGGTCGCCCTGCCCGGCGGATTCCTTCCCGTTCTGCTTCTTGAGGGCGTTGGCGACCTTCTTGTCGTCGCCGGTGAGGGCGGTGAAGGCGGCATCGGGGATGCCGTCCTTGAGCAATTTGGGGGTGACGCCGAGCAGGGAGTTGCCGACCCGGATGTTGGCGTCGAGGTAGCCGAGCGGGCGGCCCGGCTCCATGGCCTCCAGCCACAGGGACACCTTGGCCAGCTCGGCGGCCATCTCGTTCTTGTCCACGCCGTAGATGCAGCGCGCCACCACCCGGCGCATCGCCGAGCGGACCGCGCCCGGGGCCGGCTCCAGGTCGTCGGTCTCCTCGGCGGCCACCCGCTTGGCGATTCGGCGGGCCGCCGCGATCAGGAAGTGCCCCGACCCACAGGCCGGGTCGCAGACGGTCAGGTCGAGCAGCGCCTTGACCCGCTCCTCGGGGGTGGGCAGCGCGGTGGCCTCGTCCAGCAGCGGGTCCAGTGCCGAGTCGAGCAGGCGCTCCACCAGGGAGGATGGGGTGTAGTACGAGCCGGTGGTCTTGCGTTCGTTGCCGGCGAGCCGTTCGGCGTGGAAGCGGCGGGCCGCCGCGTCCCAGCGGGGGCGCAGCTCCAGCAGCGACTCGTAGACGCTGCCCAGCTCCTCCGCGCCCAGGTGCTGGAAGTCGACCCGCTGCCGGCCGGCGCCCTTACGCGCCGGCAGCACGGCCAGAGCCTCGACGGCGCGCAGCAGGGCGGTGTTGCTCAGGCTGGCCTCGGCGACCGGCTCGTCCAGCGGGCCGGGCTCGTAGAGGCCGCCGATGCCGGGCAGCCCCACGCCCGGATGCCCCGACTCCTTGCCGAGGATGTCGAAGACCAGCCGCACCGACTCCCACAGGTCGCCGTGGCCGGAGTGCCGGCGGCGCAGCGCCAGCTCCCGCAGCCGGCGCGCCGAGAAGTAGGTGTCGTAGCGTCGCCGCGACTCGGGAGCCGCCGCCGGGTCGAGCAGGGCGTCCCGGTCCTCGGCGACGAACCAGAACAGCAGCCGGTAGACCAGGCGCAGCAGCGAACGCTTGTAGTCCTCCAGCGACAGGGTGGCGTCGATCCGCTCCCGCAGCCCGGCGTTGTCCGGGTGGTCGAGGAAGCCGGTGCCGAGGATCTCCAGCGCCGCCTCCACCCCGTCCCGCAGCTGCGCCAGGGCCCGTTCGCCCTGCTTGGCTCCCTCCGTACGCCAGGCTTCCAGCAGGCAGGACGACGGGCCGGCCGCCGCGTCGCGGGCGGTGAGCCGGGAGGCGTGCGCCACCCGGTAGAGCAGCACGAAGTCGGGGAAAAGGTCACCCTCGAAGATCGCCTCCAGGTCGAATTCGAGGTACGCGGTGCCGACCAGGCTGGTCAAGTCGCGCAGCAGCCGCAGCCGCTGCCCGTTGGCGACGATCCCCCACAGGTGCTGGTCGGCGCGGTTGAGTAGCTGCTGCATCAGCGAGTGCGGGGCGGCGGCCGCCGCGCCGCGCATCCCCGCCGTCCGCCGGTCCAGGTCCGTGCCCCAGCCGAGCAGGTGCACCGGTACGGCATCCCAGCGGTGACTGACCGGGAAAGCCTTCTCGTCCACGGTGATGCCGCCGGGCAGCGCCTCGACGCCGTCGTAGCCCAGCTCGCGGAGCAGGATCAGTAGCCAGCGTTCCCGGGTCAGCCGGGCGCTGTCGCCGGAGCGGGCGCGGTGCCGGGCGAAGTCGCGCCACACGTCCTGGAGGTAGGCGTAGGAGCGGTTGGCGTAGCGGCGGACCGACTCGCCGGACTGGAGGCCGTAGCTGGCGGCGTCGGAACCGGGCAGTTCGGCGGCGCCGTCGCCGATCCGCTGCACCAGGCCGGCGGGGAGCAGCCCGCCCTCGACCCGGACGGCGGGATAGGTCACGGCGGTCATGCGGTGGCCTCCGGGAGGTAGACGTAGACGCCGAGCACGTCGGCGGGTTTCTGGGCGGTGACGGTGATCTGGCGGCGGACCCGCTGCCCGGCCGCCTCCCGCACCCGGATGTGCGAGGTACGCAGCGCCTCCGCCAGCCGGTCGGCGGTGCCGTCCAGGTGCGGTACGACCTCGTCCAGCCTGCCGATCACCCGCTCCAGCAGCGGGGTGGCCGCCTCGGGCAGCACGTTGCCGGTCGGTGTGGCCTCCAGCAGTGTCGCCACCTCCTCGTCGGGCAGCCACTCGGCGGCGGCCGGGGCACCCCGGAAGGCCAGCAACCGGGCCTCCTCGGCGACCAGCCGGCGCGGCTCGGCGTCCGCCGCCCGGGTCGGCAGGGTCAGGTGCAGCCGGAACCGCACCAGCAGCAGGGTTGTCCGCTTGGTCACCGCCGAGGTGCGCATCACCCCGGCCCGGCGGGCGGGCCGATGGTCGGCGGGAACCGTCGGGTCCAGCGCGCTCTCCAGCAGGTAGCGGGCCAGCGCGGCGACGTACGGGTTGGTGCGGTCCAGGTGGGCGGCGCGGGCCGGGGTCGGCAGCTCCCGGCGGAACGCGACGGTGGCGGGGAACCCGGCCGGGAAGGCGTCGCGCAGCGGCAGTGGCAGCCCGCCGGTGCTGGCGTCGAAGCCGTGAGGTTTGCCGACCACGTCCGCGCCGAGCGCGGCGAACCCGTCCCGAGCGAAGCCGGCGACCTCGTCCGGCGAGCCGAGGCTGGCCCGGATTTCGGCCAGCTCGGCGGCCACCTCGGCGGGCTGGATGCCCCGCTGGGCGTACTTGGTGCGGGACTCCTTCTCCTTCTCCGCCGCGCTGTCCCACTCCCGGTGCAGGTCCTCGCGGGACTCGGTGCCCAGCCCCTCGATGGTGAGCTGTTCCGGGGCGTCCGGGGCGATCAGCAGCTCCTGCGCGATGGCCTGGAGCACGTCGTCGCTGCGGTCCGGCACCGGCACCGAGACGCCGAGCGCCTTGCGGATCTGCTCGTGCTTGCGCAGCAGCACCTTGAGCACGATCTCGTCGATCCGGTTGTCCGTGCCGTAGATCATCACGGCGCGGACCTTCGGGGCCCGCTGACCAAACCGGTCGACCCGGCCCTCCCGCTGCTCGTGCCGGGTCGGGTTCCAGGCCAGGTCGTAGTGCACCACCGCCTGGAAGGCGTCCTGGAGGTTGACGCCCTCGGACAGGCAGTCGGTGGCCACCAGCACCGGGCGGCGCTTCGGGTCGGCGGTCAGCTCCCTGATCCGGTCGGTGCGCTCCTCCGGTGGCAGCGCGCCGGTCACGCAGCCGACCGCGAAGTTCCTGCCCAGCGCAGCGGTCAACCGCTCCGCGACGTACTCAGCGGTGTCGATGTAGCGGCAGAACACCACCGGGTTGAACCCGTCACCGAGCAGCGCCTTGACCTCCTTGACCAGCAGGTCGAGCTTGGCGTCCCCCTTGGCGGCCAACGCCTCGGCGCGGCGGGCGAAGGCGAGCAGCTTGCGGCGTTCCGGGCTGCCCGAGTCGGCGTCGGTCTCCGCGCCGGGCACCAGGTCGACCGACTCCTGGGTCTCGTCGTCCGGCAGGTCCAGCACCGCGGCCCGGCCCAGCGCGTCGGCCTCGTCGGCGTCGGTCGCGTCGGCGTTCGCCGCCCGGGTACGCAGCGTCGCGGCGGCGGCCTGCGGCGAGGAGGCCATCGCCCGCAGCAACGCCAACGCCGACCAGTAGCGCACCCGCTGGCGCACCTGCCCGCCGATCGGGTCGCGGACGGTCTGCCGGGCGTAGGCGACCACGTCGTCGAAGAGGCTCTTGTAGTCGCCGGTCAGCCGGTAGGGGCGCTCGGTCGACTCGCGGTCCTCCGGGAACGGGGTGTCCTCCAGGAACCGGCGGATGTCGACCCGCCGGCGCTGCACGAAATGCCGGGCCAGCAGCTCCCGGCCCTCGACCCGGTCCAGGTCGATGGTCTCCAACTTCGGATCGAGCAGGCCGACCAGGTTGCGGAAGCCGGCGTCCTTGCCGCTGTGCGGGGTGGCGGTCACCAGGATCAGGTGCCGGTCGGCGCGGGCGGCGAGCCGGCGGACCAGCTCGTGCCGCAGCATCCGCGACCGGCCACCGGAGTTGCTGTCGTCCAACACGCAGGAGTGCGCCTCGTCGACGATCACCAGGTCGGGGGCGCCGCGCAGGAACTGGTCGCGCAACTCGGGCCGCTTGATGTAGTCGGTGGAGACCACCACGTGCCGGTACCGGTCGAAGATCGACTGCGCGCCGACCAGGTCCCGCTCCAGCCTGCGTACGGTGCCGGGCAGCACCAACTCGGCGGCGATGCCGAACTTCTCGGCCAGCTCCCGCTGCCACTGCTCGGCCAGCGCCGGGCTGCACAGCACCGCCAGCCCGTCCGCGTCGCCCTGGGCCAGCAGCTCGGCGGCGATCAGGCCGGACTCGACGGTCTTGCCGATCCCCACATCGTCGGCGATCAGCAGCCGCACGGTGTCCTGCCGCAACGCCATCAGCAGCGGCACCAACTGGTAGGGGCGGGGCTCGACGGCCAGCCCGCCGAGCGACCGGAACGGGCCTCCAGTGGACCGGAAACCGATCCGCAGCGCCGTGCGCAGCAGGGCCGCCCGGCTGGCGTTGCCGGCATCGGTCGGGTCAGGGTAGGCGAAGGTCGCTTCGCTGACCGTTTCGTGATCGGTGAGGACGGCGGCCCGTTCGTCGTCGGAGCCGCCGAGCGGGCGCAACACCAGCAGGCCCGGCTCCGACTCGGGCAGCACCACCCACTCCCGGCCGCGCGCCCTCACCAGCGTGCCGGGCTCGAAGCGTTCCACCGTCACCGTCATCAGTCGCTCCCTGTCGTGTGCTGCCCGAACACGCTCGGATACCGGGCCACGAGCGTCATCCAGTCGCCGGCCGTCACTCGTACCGGGCTCCAACCGGCATCCAGCAGACTCTCCTCGGCATCCGCGTCGCGTCCCTCGCCGTACGGCTCCCCAGGCGTGTCGACGAAGACCGCCACCCGCGCCTCCTCGTAGACCAGGTCGGCGACCGCGCCGGCAACCCGCTGGCCTGTCGCGTCGGGCGTGCGGTAGCCGGCCCGCTCCAGCCAGGCCACGAACTCCGCCGCCGGCCCGGTGGCGGCCAGGGTCGTCGTGGCCGGCCCGGCACCGCCGGTCTTGGTGGTTGCCGCCTGCCCCAGATCGAGCAGCAGATCGACGATGAGATGCCGGTCGATCAGCTTGTGGTAGGGCTGATTCGAGTACGACAGCAGGCAGTCGTAGCAGCCCTGCACGCAGCGGTCCTCGTCCTCGGCGACCGGCTGGTCGGCCTCCTCGCCGGTTTCCGGATCGAAGTGCGCGATGTCCAGGGCCTTCGCGGCCACCCGGCTGAGAGCATCCGGCTCCTCGATGAGCCGGCGCAGCACCCCGGCACCGCCCTCGGCGCTCTCGATGAACAACATCCGGCCCTGCTCGTCGGCGTCCGGCAGCAGTTCCCCGGTCAGCTCCGAGTCCTCCAACTGGAACGTCGCCTCGATGCCGCGTTCCAGCGCATATAGCAGGGACATGGCCTCCTCGCGCCTGGTCTTGCGGGTCAGTCGCAGCACCAGGATGTTGCGCCGGTCCTCGACGTACGGGATCACCCGCTGCTTGCGCTTGGTCTCCTCGGCGCTGCCGAGATCCTCCTCGTCCGAGGTCTTCTCGGCGGCCTTCGACTCCGACAGCCACTCCCCGCTGGTGGTGTCCAGCCAGAAGCCGCGGATGCTCTCGTCCTTGCGGCGGCTCAGGCCCAGATTCGCCCGGCGGACCGTGGCCGCGTCCCCGTAGACGAGGGTGGCGACGGCCGGTGCGTCCGCAGGTGCCACCGTCGCGGTGAGTTTGCCGGGCCGCCCGCCGTGGTGGTGGAAGCGGTACGACGTTTCGATCTGGAAGCCCGACCGGCGCCGCTCCTCCTCGTCTGAGGAGATCCGCTCCCGGCGCTGCGTACGGACCGTGTAGAGGCGCAGCAGGTTGTTGTCGGCCGTGCCGAGTTCCTGGCCGCAGCTCTCGCAGAGGTCGACTCCCACGGTGTCGTCGTGCAGATGCCCGCAGGCGCGGCAGCGCCGCGCCGACGTTGTCAGCACGCCCTCCTGCCCGGGCGTCGCCGCCTGCTGCAACTGGACGCTGCGCACCATGTAGCGGGCACCCTCGTGGTAGATCAACGCCCCGGGGCCGAACTCACTGATGCCGATGAACCGCGGCCGGTGGATGTAGTCGCCCTGCCGCTGCCCGTTCAGCCCTGGAATGTAGGCGGCCAGCGGCAGCCGAGGAAACGAGTAGCCGGGCAGGAAACCCTCCGACGCGAGGTAGCGGTAGGTATAGAAGTCAGTCTGCGGTTCGTCCGAGTCCTCGTTGCGCAGCAGGTTGAGCTGCACCCGAGCGTCGTCCGCGCGACGGCGCGCCTCCTCCCGGGCCTTGTGCGAGACGTTCGTGTCGACCGCCCGGCGGCCCTGCACCTCGTACTCGTTCAGCGCCGCCCGGTAGAGCTTGCGCCAGCGCTCGAGGGCGTCCTCGAAGCTGCGCGGTGCCCGCTCAATCACCTCGTTCACCCACCGGTCCCGCCACCAGGGCGCGTCCCGCAACTCGCCGGCCACGTCGCCGGCGAGCGTTGACTCCGCCCGCACCAGCGCCCGGTGACGGGCCTCCGGGTCGTCGATAGACCTCTTCAACTTCGGCAACATCTCCAGCGACGGGCGTTCCCCACCGGTCTCCATCACCGCCGCCAGCGAACTGGGCAGTTCCTCCCCCGTCTCGGCCAACCAGATCGCCTGCAGATGGGAGCGGACCAGGTCTTCGTTGGCGAGGTCGAGGCGAGGTGGCTGCACGGATCCGCCGACCATCAGGGTCGGCCGCTTGAAGTAGTACTGGTCGTGTGCGCTACCGGTCGAGCAGTAGGTGACCACCAGGGCCGGCTGGCCGGACCGGCCCGCCCGACC
>NZ_SMJY01000380.1:0-1649 GCF_004348355.1 Micromonospora sp. KC721
GAAAGATCTTCCGAAGTTGGGCGGCGCGGCGGGTGAGGTAGCGCTGTTCGGGCAGGCTGGCGGTGGTCCGGGCGGCGCGGAGGTAAGCGTCGTGGGCGGCGTCGGAGTGGCCGGCTTGTTCGAGTAGGTGGGCGCGTACGGCTTCGAGGCGGTGGCTGTGGGTGAGCCGGTCGTCGGTGTCGAGGGTGCCCAGCGCGGCGAGGCCAGTGGTCGGGCCGTGGACCATGGCCAGGGCGACGGCGCGGCTGAGGGTGACCACGGGCCCGGGCGCGACCTGGGTGAGGACGTCGTAGAGGGCGAGGATCTGTGGCCAGTCGGTGTCGGCGGCGGTGAGGGCTTCGTCGTGGATGGCGGCGATGGCGGCCTGGATCTGGTATTGGCCGACCGGCCCAGTGCCGAGGGTGCCGGTGAGCAGTTTTTGACCTTCTTCGATTGCCGACTGGTCCCATCGTTGGCGGTCTTGGTCGGTTAGGGGCACTATCGAGCCGTCGGCGGCGGTACGGGCGGTGCGGCGGGCGTCGGTGAGCAGCATCAGCGCCAGTAGTCCGGCGACCTCACCGTCGCGGGGCAGCAGGTGGTGCAGCAGCCGGGTGAGGCGGATCGCTTCGGTGGTCAGGTCGGCTCGGCTCAGGTCGGGGCCTGAGGTGGCGGTGTAGCCCTCGTTGAAGATCAGGTACAGGACGTGCAGGACCACGGCGAGCCGGCCGGCGCGCTCGGCCGGTGTCGGCAGTTCGAATCGGGCGCCGGTGTCGCGGACGCGCTGTTTCGCGCGGGTGATCCGTTGCGCCATGGTGGTCTCCGGGACCAGGAACGCCGAGGCGATCTGCGCGGTGCTCAGTCCGCCCACCGCGCGCAGGGTGAGCGCGAGCTGTGACGGTGGGGACAAGCTGGGGTGGCAGCACAGGAACAGCAGGATGAGGGTGTCGTCGGGGTCGGTGGCGGGCGGGTGGAGGCTCGGATCCACGGCTGCGGTCGCCTCGCGGCGGCGGCGGGCACTGTCGCTGCGCCAATGGTCCACCAGGGCTCGGGTGGCCACGGTGGTCAGCCAGGCGCGGGGCTGATTCGGAACGCCGTCACTCGGCCATTGCACGGTGGCGGCCAGCAGCGCCTCCTGGACGGCGTCCTCGCAGGCGTCGAACTGTCCGTGGCGGCGGACGAGCGCGCCGAGGACCTGCGGCGCGAGGTCGCGCAGCAGGTTCCCGAATGGCTCGGTCACGAACCCGACTCTCACATGTCCGTAGGAGGCTCATCCATGATTCGCCGGACCTCCATCGGGAACTCGGTCACCGCGACCACCTGCGAGGCGATCTCGACCGCCCGTTCGTAGCTGCCCTCGATGACCCAGTATCCGGCGAGACTCTCCTTGATCTCCGCGAACGGGCCGTCGGTCGGCGCGGGTGCGCCGTCGACGAACCGCACGGTCGTGGCCTGCGTCGGGTCGGTCAGGTGCCGACTCTCGATCACTTCGCCGGCCTGGCGTAGTTCGCGGTCCATCCGCATCATCGTGGTCTGTATCTCGGTGATCCACTCCGGGCTGCGGTCGACCAGCGACGCTCCCATCCCGCTGAACATCATGATCATGTACTTCATCGGTAGCTCCTTCTCGTCGCGTGCCCGGTCGCTCGGCGTCGGCTCTCGGTCGGAGCCGC
>NZ_SMJY01000381.1:0-1625 GCF_004348355.1 Micromonospora sp. KC721
GCCAAGGGGGTTGGCTGCACCACCCGCCGCCCCTTTTCCGTCGCCACCGGGTCACCCGACCCGGGTGACCCGGCCTCACCCCGCCCGGCCGGCACCGGACGATCCGGTCGGCTTCGCGTTTGACCTGGCGGACAGGGGGAAACCGCCGCCAATCGCGTTCACCGGGGACCAACGGGAAGGACCTGCGGCCGTGACCCACCGTCCGTCAGTACACCCGCCCGGGCGGCCGCTGCGGATCGCGATGGTCGTGCCGCCGTGGCTGTCGGTGCCGCCACCCGGGTACGGAGGGCTGGAGCAGGTGGTGCACGGCCTGGTGGACGCCCTGGTCGGCCGGGGAAACGCGGTGACGCTCTTCGGCGCCGGCCGGCACCACGGCACCGTCGCCGACTTCGTCTCCACCATCGGTGAACTGCAGTACGACCGGCTCGGCGAGTCGCTTCCCGAACTGGCCCACCTGGCCCGGGTGAACCACCTGGTCACCGCGGCCGACTTCGACATCGTCCACGACCACTCCACGATCGGGCCGCTGGTCGCCGGCCGACGCGCGGTGCCCACGGTGGCGACGGTGCACGGCAACCCGGTGGGGGAGTACGGCACGGTGCTCAGCGATACCGACCACGGCGTCGGACTGGTCGCCGTCTCGCACGCCCAGCGGCGAGCCAACCCCAGCCTGCCCTGGGTGGGAACGGTGCACAACGCGATGGCGACCGGGGAGGTGCCGCGCAAGCACAGCCCCGGCCGGGGGCCGGTGCTGTGGCTGGCCCGGTTCAGCCCGGACAAGGGGCCCGAACTGGCCATCCAGGCATGCCGGGCGGCGGGACTCGCGCTGACCCTGGCCGGCAAGTGCAACGAACCCGCCGAACGGCGCTACTTCGCCGAGGTCGTCGAGCCGATGCTCGGCGACGACGTCACCCTGGTGTTGAACGCCGACCGGGAGGCGACCCTGCGGCTGCTGGTCGACGCCCGTTGCCTGATCATGCCGATCCGGTGGGAGGAGCCGTTCGGCATGGTGATGGTGGAGGCGATGGCGACCGGGACACCGGTGGTGGCGTTGCGTCGTGGTGCCGTGCCCGAACTGGTGGTCGAGGGCCGCACCGGGCTGATCCGGGACCGCGCGGAGGAACTGCCGGCGGCACTGCGTGACGTGGTCCGGCTCGACCCGGCGGCCTGCGTGGCGCACGTGGTGGAGCACTTCTCCACCGAACGGATGGCGGCCGGCTACGAGGAGGTGTACCGGCGCTTCGCCTTCGGCAGCACCCCACAGGCTTTCCGCCCGGCGCCGATCCCGGTCCGCTGACCCGACGGGTCCGCTGGGCCGCAATGGTCGCCGGCCGGTTCAGGACTGGCTGGCGTTCAACCTGACGATCGCCGCGTCGAGTTGCCGGGCGTACGCCGGGGTGATGGCGCCCTCCCCGACCCGGCGGTCGACCTTCTCCCGGAGCCGGGCCACCGGCTCGGCCAGGTCGGACCGCCCGTTGGCGGCCTCCCGGGTCAGGTTCCCCAGCACGTTGCGCAGGTCCACCCCCACGTCGGCACGGATCTCGCCGATGCGCTCCCCGTCGTCGATCAGCCGGCGCAGCCGTTCGGTCGCCTCGGTGAGCCCGCCCGCCCCCTGCCCTCCGGCG
>NZ_SMJY01000382.1:0-1604 GCF_004348355.1 Micromonospora sp. KC721
GGTGGCGCCCGAGCGTGAGCTGAGCGTCGTCTGGTACGGCCACGCCTCCACCCTGGTCGAGTTGGAGGGGCACCGGGTGCTGATCGACCCGGTGTGGAGCGACCGCTGCTCCCCGTCGGCCTCGTTCGGCCCGAGACGGCTGCACGAGCCCCCGGTACGCCTCGACGAACTACCCCCGGTCGACGCGATCCTGATCTCCCACGACCACTACGACCACCTGGACATGGCCACCGTCGGGGCACTGGCCCGCCGGCAGTCCGCGCCGTTCCTGGTGCCGCTCGGCGTCGGTGCCCACCTGGACCGTTGGGGCGTGCCCGCCGACCGGATCGTCGAACTGGACTGGTCGCAGTGCCACCGGGTCGGCGGATTGGAGATCACCGCCACCGCCGCCCAGCACTTCTCCGGCCGGGGCCTGCGCCGCGACGGGACGCTCTGGAGTTCCTGGGTCGTCGCCGGCGCGCACCGGCGGGTCTTCTACACCGGCGACTCCGGCTACTTCGACGGGTACGCCGAGATCGGCGCGGAGCACGGGCCGTTCGACGTCACGCTGATGCAGATCGGCGCGTACGACCGGGCGTGGGCGGGCATCCACATGTTCCCGGAGGAGGCCGTCGCCGCCCACCTCGATCTGCGCGGCGAACTGCTCCTCCCGGTGCACTGGGCGACGTTCAACCTCGCCCTGCACGACTGGGCCGAGCCGGTGGACCGGCTGTGGGCCGAGGCGAAGGCCCGGTCCGTGCGGATCGCCGTACCCCGGCCCGGAGAGCGGGTGGTGGTCGACGACCCGCCGCCGGTGGACGGCTGGTGGCAGGCGGTCGCCTGACGTACCGCACCGGTGCGGTCGCCGACGGCGGCCCCACCGGCACGCGGCGCTCCGGGCGGAGTCAGAGGACGAACGCGTCGGTCCAGAGGGCGCCGGATCGTCCGGAGAGCGCGTCCAGCATGGCCACCGCCTGCCCGTCGGTGAGCTGGGCGACGAAGTCGACGATCGCCCGACCCCGGGCCCGGCCGATCCGGTCCGGGGTACGCGGATGCAGCTCCGCCTCGGCCAGCTCCACCAGGTCGTGCAACCGGCGCGGCAGCCGCGACTCCTCCTCCGGGTCGAGCAGCCACTCCCAGAGCGCCTCGACCAGGGTGCCCAGCAGCCGGGCCTGCCCGCGCTGGTGCAGGGCCAGGTCGGGGCGGGCCAGCACGAACCGGTGGTGGACGAACTTGAGCACCTGCACCTCGTGCCACTGCGCCGGGGCCAGCAGCACGTGACCGGAACGGACGTCCGGCTCGGCGACGACGGTGATCGCGTCGACGAACCGGGTGGTCCAGCGGGCGGAGAAGCGGGCCACGTACTGCTCGGCCTCGATGGAGCCGTCGAAGGGCATCGCGAGCAGGCCCTCGACCAGTTCCTGGCGGACGTGCTCGACGGCGGCGGCGAACGCCTCGTCGTCGGCGACCCACGAGTCCTTGCGGTGCAGCTGCCGGCGCAGCCGCTCGATCGCCGAGCCCGGACGCCGGGCCGCGCCGGCCAGCGCCGCGTCGGTGACCGCCCGCAGGTGCCCGCCCTCGCGCTGCCAGGCCATCAGCTCGGCGGCCACCGCCCCCTGCTGGAG
>NZ_SMJY01000383.1:0-1580 GCF_004348355.1 Micromonospora sp. KC721
GCCTCACCCCCGACACCCCACCCGTCCTCGTGCCGGCTGCTGTCGACCCGCCGGCGGCCGGTTCCCGTGCTGCGCGGATGGCGTTGCCGATGTCGCGGCAGGTGCTCAAGGAGATGGCCGCCGAGTACGGCGTCTGCCTACACCCGGTCACGCTGCGCCGTACCGACCTGCACACCGGTCAGACCGAGGTCATTGACCTGCCCTGCGGATCCACGCGGGAAGACAAATGCCCACCGTGTGCGAAGCGTGCCCGACGGCTGCGGCAAACCCAGATTCGGGAGGGATGGCACCGCACCGACGAACCCGCCCCCACACCAGAGCCGGCCACCGACGCGCAACGAGAACTGATCCTGCTGCGCGCACACCTCGAATTCGCCCGCGACGACGCCCAACGCGCCGCCCAGTTCGACCAGGTGCCCGCCATCGACCAGGCCATCACCGAGGTAGAGGAAGCCATCGCCGCTGAGGGCCTTCGCGGGCAGATCGCCCCACCCCACGACAGCGACGATGACGACAACCCGGGAGGGCGCCGCAAACGGTCCACCCGCCGCCGCCAAGACGCCCCCGACCTACCCCGCAAGAAGGTCGAACCCCGCACCGTCGGCAAGGTCTACACCGCCCCCGACGGCACCCAACACCGACCCTCGATGTGGCTGACACTCACCCTCGACTCCTACGGCCGCGTCCTGCCCGACGGCACCCCCGTCAACCCCGACACCTACGACTACCGGCGAGCGGCCTGGGACGCCGTGCACTTCGCTCGGCTGCTCGACCGGTTCTGGCAGAACCTCAGGCGGTGCGTGGGCTGGAACGTCCAATACGCCGGCTGCGTCGAGCCCCAACGACGCCTCGCCCCACACGCCCATTTCGCCATCCGCGGCACCATCCCCCGCACCGTACTGCGGCAGGTCGCCGCCGCCACCTACCACCAAGTGTGGTGGCCGCCCACCGACAAGCCGGCGTACTCCCTCGACCGGCTCCCGGTCTGGGACGGCGACCGCGCCGAATGGGTCGACCCCGACACCCGCGAACCGCTCACCAGATGGGCTGACGCCCTGGACGCCATCGACACCGACCCCGACGCCCAACCCGCCCACGTCGTCCGCTTCGGCGTCCAACTCCGCGCCGAGGGTGTCACCCCCGGCACCGTCCACGCGCAGCGCACGATCGGCTACATCACGAAGTACATCACCAAGTCCGCCGCAGACTGCCACAAGACCGAGTCCGACCGGCAGCGTGACCACCTCGACCGGCTCTGGCACGAACTGCGGGTCACGCCGTGCAACGACCGGTGCGCCAACTGGCTGCTCTACGGCATCCAGCCGAAGAAGGCCCACGGGCGCCTGCAAGCCGGACGGTGCAAGGGCAAGGTCCACCAACGGGCCACCCTCGGCATCGGCGGCCGGCGCATTCTCGTCTCCCGCGACTGGTCGGGCAAAACCCTCGCCGACCACCGGGCCGACGCCCGTGCTTGGGTCCGCAACCTCCTCGGCATCACCACCAGCGCCGACCAGGCCAACCCCGTCGACCAGGACGACCCACCCGCCTACGCCTGGGAACTCGCCCGACCCGAAGACCCC
>NZ_SMJY01000384.1:0-1572 GCF_004348355.1 Micromonospora sp. KC721
GGGTGGTGGCGGTGCTCTTCGTCGGGGTGGTCGCCACGGCGGGGTTCACCGCCACCCGGGAGGTGTCCGCCATCCAAGCGGGCAGGCAGCCCACCAGTGGCGCGTGGGTCGGTAGGAGCGCCACCGGCACGGTCGGGACCCCGGTGCGGGAGCAGGCGTTCGAGTTCACCGTCTACCGGGTCGTCTGCGACACCGGCACCGGCACCGGCCGGCGATGCCAGGCCACCGTCGGGGTGCGCAACCTCACACCCGAGCAGCAGGTGTGGCACGGCGAGTTGCAGCGGGCCTACCTGCCCGGCGGCAACTGGGTCAGCGCCGACCAGGACGCCACCCGGCGACTCAACCTGGGCCGGGACGTCTTCGCGCAGCCGGTGGCGGCGGGTAGCCGGGTGGTGCTGCCACTGGTGTTCACCGTCAACGGAACGCAGAGACCGGAACAGCTCGAACTGCGCAGCGGGGTGTTCTCCGCCGGGGTGCGGGTGGACGTGCCCTGACCGGCGGGGCAGCGACGGTCGTACCCTGGGTCGGTGACCGCCGCCCCCGCACCCGCCGCCCTCGCCGCGGCCGACTGGCGGACCCGCCGGCGCGCGCACGAGGAGCGGGTGGACGCGTGGCTGGCGCCGCACCTGGCCCGCCGCCGGCGGGGCGGGAAGCACCCGGTGGAGGACTTCCTCTTCACCTACTACGCGTACCGCCCGGCGCAACTGCGGCGCTGGCATCCCGGGCCGGGGGTGCTGCTGCGCGACGCCGATCCGGGCGAGTTCGGGCGGGACTACCGCGCCGACGCCGCCGGGGTCATTCTGGACACCGACCGGGTACGTGAGCGCCGCGCGGACTCGATCACCTGGATCCGTGCCCTGCTCGCCGCCACCGCCGGCCGTCCGGCGCACCTCGGGTGCTTCGGGATGCACGAGTGGGCGATGGTGTACCGGCAGACCCAGGAGGAGGTCCGGCACAACGCCTGGCCGCTACGGTTGACCCCGGAGCGGACGGCAGCGGTGGTCGAGGAGCGGGGCGTGCGGTGCAGCCACTTCGACGCGTACCGGTTCTTCACCGCGCCGGCCCGGCCGTTGAACCTGCTCACCCCGACCCGGGAGAGCCAGCACGCGCTGGAACAGCCGGGCTGTCTACACGCCAACATGGACCTCTACAAGTGGGCGTACAAGCTCTCCCCGTTGGTGCCGAGCGAACTGGTGGCCGACTGCTTCGCCCTGGCCCGCGAGATCCGGGCGCTGGACATGCGGGCCAGCCCGTACGATCTGGCCGCGCTCGGGTACGCCCCGGTGCGGGTGGAGACCCCGGAGGGCCGGGCCGAGTACGCGGCCACCCAGCGGGGCTTCGCCGAGCGGGGGGCCGTGCTCCGTACCCGCCTGCTGACCGCGCTGGCCTGATCTCCCCGCACCGACCGGTCCCGGGCCGTAAACCGCCGCCCCCCGGCGTCAGTCCCCGTCGACTCGACGGTCCCGCTTGCGCTGCGACTGGCGCTTCTTGTCGGCCAGCCGGCGTTCCTTGGCGCCTCGGGAGGGCCGGGTCGGCCGACGGGGCGGCCGCCCAGACCACCATCGGGTCGTC
>NZ_SMJY01000385.1:0-1556 GCF_004348355.1 Micromonospora sp. KC721
GGATGGGTGGGGGCCTGGTATTCCTGCCCGGTGGCGGCGCCGACCCGGGCTGCGGTGGGGTACCGCCGGGGGTCCATCACCTTTTCCAGGTAGGAGGCGTGTGCCTGCCACCACTGCTGGTCGGTCAGGCCGGTGCGTTGGGTGGCCTGGGCGGCTTCGACGGCGTGGCGTGCCGCGCCGTGGACGTAGCCGTCGAGGAGGGTGATGACGGCGTCCATTTCCAGGTCGGTCAGTCCCACGCCGTCGACGGCGCGTAGCTCGTACTCGTATTTTGCGGTGACGTTGGGGCCGAGTGGGGGGCGGGTGGTGGCGACCTGGAGCAGCCATGGGTGGCGCAGGTAGAGTGCCCGGTTCTCGTGGGCGATCAGTCTGAGTCGGGTACGCCAGTCGTCGGGGACGTCCTCGGGGCGGGCGGTTTCGCCGTAGACGGTGTCGAGCATGGCGTCGAGGAGTTCGCCTTTGCCGGGCACGTGGGTGTAGAGGGACATGGTGCCCACGTGGAGGCGTTCGGCGACGCGGCGCATCGACAGTGCGGCGAGTCCTTCGGTGTCGGCCACGTCGATGGCGGTGCGGACGATCCGGTCGACGGTGAGTTCGGCGCCTCTGCGGCTGGGTTTGTCGCGGGTTCGCCAGAGCAGGGCGAGGCTGCGGGCGGGGTCGCCGGTGCCGCTGTACTCGACGTTCACGGGATCACCCTAGCGGGGCGATCGTATGGTGTACGGCCGGTGCGTCACCGGGCGGCGAGCAGGGTCCGCAGGGGGGCGGCCTTGGCCGCGGCTTCGGCGACCTCGGCGGCGGGTTCGCTGTCCCAGGTGATGCCGCCGCCGGCCCACAGGTGCAGTCGCTCGGCGTCGGCGGCGACGGTGCGGATCGTCAGACCCAGGTCAATGCGGCCGGGTGCGATCCAGCCGAGGCCGCCCATGCTGGCGCCGCGGCCGACGGGTTCCAGGGTGGCGATCCGGTCGAGGGCGGCGAGTTTCGGTGCGCCGGTGACCGAGCCGCCGGGGCAGACGGCGCGCAGCAGGTCGGCCAGGCCCAGGCCGTCGGCGAGCGCTGCGGAGACGGTCGATTCGGCCTGCCACAGGTCGCACCAGCGGCGTACGGCGTACAGGTCGTCGACCCGCACGGAACCGGTGCGGGCCACCCGGGCCAGGTCGTTGCGTTCCAGGTCGACGATCATGATGTGTTCGGCGCGTTCCTTGGCGGAGGCGAGCAGGTCGCGGCGGCCGGCGGTGGTGGCCGGGCGGGTGCCTTTGATGGGTCGGGTGATGACGCGTCCGCCGGTGACCTCGACCAGGGTTTCCGGGGAGGCGCAGCCGATGGCCCAGCCGTCTCCGTGCAGGGTGCCGCCGTAGCGGGCGCCGGGCAGCGCGGCGAGGCGGGTCAGCGCCGGCGCGGGATCGCCGTGGTAGGTGGCGGCGGCGTGGCCGACGACGTTGACCTGGTAGACGTCGCCACGGGCGATGGCGGCGCGGGCGGCTTCGACGGCGTCGGCGTGCTGTCGGGGGGTCCAGCTGTCCCGCCAGGGGTCGAGCCGCCAGCCTCGGGGGGTGCGG
>NZ_SMJY01000386.1:0-1472 GCF_004348355.1 Micromonospora sp. KC721
GGGGCCGACTGCGCCGCCGCGAGGTCACCGTGTCGGCGCGGGGACGCGGTGCCGCCGCCCGCCCGAAGGAGATCAAGGTCTGGTTGCCCGGTGACCACCTCACCCGGGTCATTCCCCGCCCGTCGGCCGTCGCGCCCGGCGCCGCCCGCGGCGCGTTCACCCTGGTCGGTCCGGTGTGACCGGCCAGCCGGTGCGTACCCTGCTGCTCTGGTGCCCGGACTGGCCGGTGATCGCCGCCGAGATCGTCGACGGGGTGCCCGCCACCGGGCCGGTGGCCGTGCTGCACGCCAACCGGGTGGTCGCCTGCTCCGCGCAGGCCCGGGCGGAAGGGGTGCGCCGGGGCCTGCGCCGGCGGGAGGCGCAGGGTCGTTCCCCGCAGCTCACCGTGCTCGACCACGATCCCGGACGGGACGCCCGCGCCTTCGAGCCGGTGGTCGCCGCCGTCGAGGAGGTCGTCGCCGGCGTCGAGGTGGTACGCCCCGGTGCCTGCGCGCTGGCCGCCCGCGGCCCCGCCCGGTACCTCGGCGGTGAGGAGGCGGCCGCCGAACGGATCGTCGAGCAGGTGGCCCAGGCCTGCGCGGTGGAGGGCCAGGTCGGCATCGCCGACGGGGTCTTCGCCGCCGGGCTGGCCGCGCGCAGCGGCCGGATCGTGCCCCCGGGTGAAACCCCGCCGTTCCTGGCCGGGCTGCCGGTCGAGGCGCTCGGCCGGCCCGCCCTGGCCGACCTGCTGCGCCGGCTCGGCGTGCGTACCCTCGGTGACTTCGCCACGCTGCCCGCCGGTGACGTGCTGGCCCGGTTCGGGTTCGACGGGGCGCTGGCCCACCGGCTCGCCGGGGGGCGGGACGACCGGCCGCCGGCGGTCCGGCAGCCTCCCGTCGACCGGACGGTGACCGCCGAGTACGACGAACCGTTGGACCGCGTCGACGTGGCCGCCTTCGCCGCCCGCGCGCTCGCCGAGCGACTGCACGACCGGCTCGCCGCGTACGGCCTGGCCTGCACCCGGCTCGGCATCGAGGCGGTCACCGCGCACGGCCAGGAACTGCACCGGGTCTGGCGGCACGACGGCCTGCTCACCGCCGCGGCCATCGCCGACCGGGTCCGCTGGCAGCTCGATGGCTGGCTCTCCGGCAGTACCGGCCGTGCCGGAGCCCGTCCCGCCCGGCCGACCGCCGGGATCGTCCGGTTGCGACTGGTCCCGGACGGGGTGCTGGCCCGTTCGGGGCTGCAACCCGGGCTGTGGGGGGAGGCCGGCGAGGAGCGGGAGCGGGCACACCGCGCGTTGAGCCGGGTGCAGGGCATCCTCGGCCCGGAGGCGGTGGTCACCGCGGTGCTCGGTGGTGGCCGCTCCCCGGCCGACCAGACGCGCCTGGTCCCGTGGGGCGACGAGCGGCTCCCCGCTAGGCCCGGCCCGCCGCCGTTGTCCGGCGAACCCGTCGAGCGGTCGGGTGGCGTGGTGTCGGTGGGTGTGGCGC
>NZ_SMJY01000387.1:0-1444 GCF_004348355.1 Micromonospora sp. KC721
GGTCAGGGGCAGGGGGTGGAGGCGGCCAGGCGCAGTTCGTCGCCCGTGGCGTCGGCCAGGACGACCATCGGGCCGCGCCGGTAGGCGTACACCTCGGGGGCGTCCAGCAGGGTGGCGGGATGTGCGGACGAGAGGGCGGCCAGTGGCCAGAGGCCGGCCAGGTCGACCGGCGCGGGACCGGCGGTGACCAGGGTGGTGGTCGCCCGGCCACCGGCCGGGCAGGCCGCGCTCAGTGACTCGGCGGACGTCGGGGCGGACCGTCCCAGGGCTCGGGCGGCCTCGGTCACCGCGTCCAGCGGCGGACCGCCGGCTCCGAGCGGCGGTGCCGCGTACGGCCGGTCCACCGGGCGGCAGCCGGTGTCCGCCTCGAACTCGATGCGGCCCGCGCCGGCGGTCCGCCCCTCGACCACGACGAACTCCCCGGCGTCGGCGCGCAGCCGGGGCCCCGCCGAGCCGGCCCGCACCCCGGCCCGCCAGCTCGCCGGCAGCCGGTCCGCGACCCGTTCCAGCAGCGCCCGCTCGTCGCCCTCGGGCACAAAGACCGTCACGCCACCGATCAGCGTCGCGCCGTCGGCCATCGGGGTCACCCGGCAGCCCGGTTCGTAGCGGGTCGCGGCCAGCGCCCACGCACCGTCGCCGATCGCGGCGACCAGCTCACCGACGGCCCGCTCCACGACCGGCGCGGCCTGACCGATGCTGCGCTGCTCGCGCACGGTCGGTGGATCCGTCCGCACCGACCACCAGGTGAGCGCGCCCAGCAGCACCGCCCAGAGCACGGTGACGGCCAGCAGCCAACGCGGCCACCCCCGCCGGGGGGTCGGCTCGGGAGGACCACTCGGCGGGGCCCACCCCGCCTGGACAGCACCGCTCACCCGGCCATCGTGTCACGGGCCCGCCGCCGGCCCCGGACACGCCCCGGCACCGCGAGGCGGCCACCGACTACACCCCCGGCACCACGAGTCGGTAGCCGACGCCGCGCACCGTCTGCACCTGCGGGCCGTCGGGCAGGACACGCAGCTTGTGGCGCAGCCGCTTCACGGCGGAGTGCAGGATCGCCGCGTCGCCCAACCAGGTGCCGCCCCAGACCGAGGCGAAGATCCGCTCGTAGCTCCACACGCCGCCCGGAGTGCCGGCCAGTTGGGCGAGCAACTCCCGCTCCAACCGGGTCAGCGACAGCGGCTGCCCCCGCCAGGTGACCAGGTGCCCGGCCGGGTCGACGACGAGGTCGCCGCAGCGTGCCGGCGGAGGCGACGGATGTTCTTCCTCCGGCACGGCGGGCCCCGGCGACCCGAAGAGCATCGCGCGCAGTTCGGCGAGGTCCGCGCAGAGCACCACCGGCCCGAGGTCGTCGAGCCGGCGCACCACCCGCTCCCGCACCGACACGTCCGCGCTGACACAGACCACGAATCCCATGCCGACACCGGTCACACGCCCTCCCCAGGCC
>NZ_SMJY01000388.1:0-1443 GCF_004348355.1 Micromonospora sp. KC721
AGGGGGCGGCGGGGACGGGCCCGTCCACCGGTGCGCCGTAGCGGCTGGAGGCGCTGTTGGCGGCGAGTCCGCCCGGCGGGATGACCGGCCAGTCAGGAGATCGCACGGAGTCCATCAATCACTCGCAGGATGAGGTCGGGGGCGGGGGCGTCCGTGACGTCTCCGTCGTGCACATCGAGGTGACCGGCGGCCCGCAGGTCGCCGACCAGGACCCGGGTCACGCCGACGTGCAACCGGGCCCGGGCGGACAGCTCCGCGACCGAGGTCGGTTCGGCGCAGAGCGCGATGATCATCTGGAGTTCCGGGGCCAGCCCGGTCGCCGGGGGACCGTCCGCACCGCGCGCCGTCACCTGGGTCTCCAGGCCGATCGCCGGATCGGTGCCGGCGACCCGCCCTGCGGTGAGCACGAACGGTCGGGGCCCGGCCGGCTGGTCGGTGTCCGGTTCGGGCATCGGGACGTCCTGGCCGGGCGGCTCCGGCACGCCCAGGTAGGGCCGGATCCGGACCAGCGGTTCCGGATCCGGCTCCTCGCCGACGGCCGGTCGGGTCATTGCTGAACGGCGTTCTTCAACTCGGCGATCAGTCGGGGGGTGAGTGCGCCGCCGGCCCGTCCGGCGAAGAGCGTCATCTCGTACGCCACGGTGCCCAGGTTGGCCGTGCGGTCGGCGACCACGCCGAGCACCGAGCCGGCGCTGATCGCGCTGATCAGCAGGTACCCGTCGGCCATGTCGACGATCACCCGGTTCAGGCCGCCGAGGGCGTACCAGCTCGCCGCACCCCCGGCCAGGCTCGTCATGCCGGAGATCACGGCGGCGAGGCGTTCGGCGTTCGCGCGGTCCTTGATCGCCGACATGGCCATCAGGAGACCGTCCGACGAGACGGCGATCGCCTCCAGCACCCCGGCGGTGCTGGAGGTGAACGAGTCCAGCAGCCAGTTGAAGGTACGCGCCTCCGGGCTGAGCTCCGGGCCGGACGCGCGGCCGACGTTGTCGTGCAGGTACGGGCTGGTCACCGTGATGATCCTTCTTGGTTGGGGCCGTGTTCGGTACCGACGTGGCGCAGAGCGCGGGCGACGCCCGCCTCGAACTCCGCGATGCTGTCGCGGACCTTGTTCGGGTCCTGGGGCCGCACGACGGCCGGCGCGACCTGTGGCCGTACGCCGGCCAGGCTCGCTCCGGGCACCCGCCGGGCAAGCCGGGGCCGGTCGGTGCCCGCACCGGCCGGCGGCTCGGAGCGGGTCTGCTCGGCCCGTCGTACCCCGGTCTGGAACTGCTCAACCATGGCCCGCGCGGCCTCCGGGTCGGAATCGACGGCGTTGGCCGGGCCGGCCGGAAGCCCGGCCGGCGGCAGGCTCGCCCCCGGCACCCGTCGCCGGATCGTGGGCGCTTCGGCGGACAGCCCGGCGGCAGTCGGCAGCCCGGCCGGTGCGGCTGGTAGGCGGAG
>NZ_SMJY01000389.1:0-1395 GCF_004348355.1 Micromonospora sp. KC721
GGGTGGGGCTGCGTCGGGGCAGGTCGTCGACCGGAGCGACCCGGCCGGACGGGCCCCGGGAGGTCACCGCCGTGGCGCTCCCGGCCGCCGTACGGGTGCCCGTGCCGCGCCCGGCGTCCCGGTCGGTCGTCGTGGTCTCGTCGTCCCGCCCGTCGATCCGTCCGTCGCCGTCGGTGTCCCGCACGGACGAGTCACCCCGCCGGGTGAGTGAGGGAAAGTTCATGTCACACCTCCTTGTCGATGCGTGGAGGCCTCGGAAGGGTCGCCGGCAGCCACGCGGATACGGGTGGGATGTACCCCGTGCGTCGATCGACCACACGTGTCACCGCCCCACCCGGCCACCGCTTCCGTGCCCCTCTCTCGTGATCCACTCCGTTCGCCGCAATCGCGATGTCCCGGGCGGGAATCACCGCACCCTGGCGCACTCGGAGCGAGTGGGTGAGTGTGCGGGGCCGGGTCCGGCCGGCGCCATTGAGCGGCCGGCGGCCGGCGTACCCTTGGCCTCCGTGCCAGAGGGACACACCATCCACCGCCTGGCGGCCCGCCACGCCGCGCTCCTCGCCGGTGACAAGGTCACCGCCGCCAGCCCGCAGGGCCGCTTCGCCGAGGGCGCCGCCCGACTCTGCGGCACCGTCCTCGACGGCACCGAGGCGTACGGCAAGCACCTGCTGCACCACTACGCCGGCGAGTTGACCCTGCACATCCACCTCGGCCTGTACGGCCGGTTCACCGACGGCGACGGTGAGCCGCCCGAGCCGGTCGGGCAGGTCCGGCTGCGGCTGACCAGTGACCGGCACTGGCTCGACCTACGCGGACCCACCGCCTGTGAGCTGCTCACCCCACCCGAGGTGGCGGCGTTGCGCGCCCGACTCGGCCCGGATCCGCTGCGCGCCGACGCCGACCCCCACCGGGCGTACCACCGAATCCGGCGCAGCGGCACCCCGCTCGCCGCGCTGTTGCTGGACCAGTCCGTGGTGGCCGGCACCGGACTGATCTTCGTCACCGAGGCGCTGTTCCGGGCCAACGTGCCGCCGACGCTGCCCGGTCGCCTGCTGACCCCGGCCGGCTGGGACGCGCTCTGGGCGGATCTGGTCGCACTGATGACCCGGGCCGTCGGGTACGGGCGGATCGACACGGTCCGCGACGCCCACCTGCCGGAGGCGATGGGGCGGCCGGCCCGCGTCGACCGGCACGGCGGCGAGGTGTACGTCTACCGCCGCTCCGGTGCGCCCTGCCACGTCTGCGCCACGCCGGTGAGTCGGGACACGCTGGCCGGCCGCAACCTCTACTGGTGCCCCACCTGCCAACCCGGCTGACCGGCGCCGACGGCGGGCAGTCGCCGCTGTTCGGCGGCCCTGCCCCACGGCGGAGGGGGATCGGCGAGGAGGGCTGGGC
>NZ_SMJY01000038.1:0-37920 GCF_004348355.1 Micromonospora sp. KC721
GCCCTGCTCACCGCCCTCGGCGGCGACTTTCCCACCCACCCCGACGACAGTGCCGGCGCGACGGTGCTGTCGTTCCCGCCCAGCGGCACCCGCCGCTGACCGACAGGAGGTTCACATGACGACGCCCACGAGCACCGTGCCGACGATCCCGGTGCGGCTGAACCTGACCGACAACGACCCCGAGCACCCCCGCATCGAGCAGCGGGTCGTCACCGGCTGGCCCGTGGCGCCCGGCCTGGCCATCAACGTCACCCTCGACCAGGACGGGCAGCGCCTGGACGGCCGCTACAGCCTGACCCACCTGCCCAGCGGCCGGTCCGTCGCCCGGCGGCTGTGCGCCCCCCACGTCGACCAGGCCGCCGTCGCCGCGATCGCCACCGGCGTCGACTGGACCGCACCCGCCGAGCAGATCGTCGCCGACGAGCGCACCGTCCCGCTGCGCCGCGGCATGGCCGACTGGGACTGGTGCGGCTACGACCACTTCTGCCGGGCCGAGGCGTACCCGCGGCCCGATTCCCCTCTGTACGACCCGACCAACCGATAACGCCGCGCGGGCGGCCCCACCGCCTACCAAGCCCGGGGCCGCCCGCCACTCCCACCAGCCCACAACGAACCGAAGGAGCACCACCATCGTGCCCGATCCCGGAGACCCGACCTACCTCGGCGCGGCCTACGCCAGCACCTACGAACCGCGCGGCCCGCACGGTCCGCGCCGCCACTTCCAGATCCCCACCGCCGGCGCGCACGCCGTGCTGGTGGACATCTCCACCAGCCTCGCCAACAGCACCTCCCGCTGCACCGGCTGCGGCACCACCGACAGCGACTTCAGCGAGCTGGAGATCTTCGCCCGCGCCGGCGCGCACGCGTCCACCTGCGGCCGGGGCACCGCCACCGCCGCCCTCGACGCCGAGATCACCGCCGTCCGCGCCGAGCTGTACCGCATCGACCCCAAAGCTGGCGGCTACCTGCAGATGGCCGGGGTGCTGCTCGGCGCCGGCCTGGCCGTGCTCGGCGGCGCCGCAGCCGGTGACTACCTTTCCACCCCGGCCCTCGCCGCCGGCGTGGTCACCGCCGTGGTGGTGCTGGCCGCCGTGGTGCTGCTGTTGCTGGCCTCCCGTCCTCGGCTGGCCGGCGGGTACGGGTTCATGGCCTACGCCGACGCTCCCGACGCGCCGACCGTCCTGGCGCGGCTGGCCGGCGGCGACGCCGAGCACGTCGCCCAGGTGACTCCCCTCGCGCGGGCCCGGGAGCTGTGGTGGCTCTCCCGCGCCGTACGTGGCAAGTACACGGCGATCTCCCGGGCGGTGCCGCTGCTGTTGGCCGGCTACGCCGGCGCGGCCGTCACCGCCGCCCTGGCGATCTGGGGCCGGTGACCCGATGACCCAGCCGTTCGCCACGTACGTCACGGGCACCGACGAGTACCGCCTGGACGTCGTTACCGACCCTGAGCCCGACAACCCGCAGGCCGTCATCTACTTCACGGCGGCCGATGTCGACGTCGCCACCGGCCAGGCTGAGCAGATGCTCGCCGCCGTCAACGGGCCGGACGACCGGTACGGGGAGCTGTACGTCCACGACGGCGACGACACCGCCGTCTACTGCGACACCATTCACCTGCCCGCGTGACCATTCAATGCGCGCGAATGGGCGGCCCGAATCATCGGGTCGCCCATTGTGCTGCTCGCATTCGGATTTCCTTGCGACGCAAGGCCGTAGGGCTTGTCCTGGTATGCCCAGATTTGGGGGCAGAGTTCCACACAGGACTGACGTGGATCGCGCGTGTTGGTGTCCCTACGGGTGCGGAAGTCGCCGTAAGATCCACGGGTTACGTTCAGACTTTGATCTTGAGGGAGCGCCCGCGCTCAACCCCTAACTGCAGACAGCAAGAGAGCCCCACACCCCTGTTTCGTTTGGCCGCGAGTCCGGGGTCTGAGGCTCCAACAAGCTCGGAGGCAACCATAGCACCCACCTCCGGGCTGGGTGCACTCTTGTCTCTAGACACGATCTCGGCGTGTCGCATCGAGGCGTTCCCGCGCCCAGCCTCTCGGCCTGCATGCGCTGGTCCGGCCAGTGACAGCCCAGGCCCTCCACCCCTACGCGTCGCGGCGGTGCCGCGATGATTACGGCACCGCACCTGAGCGCGCTGTCAGCGGACCAGGTGGTCGCTGCTGGGCACTGCCCGGTCTGTGCCGCTGTCGGCCGGGCCGTGCTCGCGGCTCCGGGCCGGGATCGCTGCACGGTGCATTTGGCCCGGCCGATGCTGCTGGTGGAGACGACCCGCACCGGGCAGACCCGCCTCGTCGCCCCGGCTGGTGCCCGCCGCCGGCCGGTCTACGTCACCGGTGTCCAGACGCCATGTGCGCCTTGCGCGGCGGCCGGCGTCGACCGGTTGGGCCTGCCGCGTGAGGGAGACGGCTCGCAGCCGCTGTGCATGTCGTGCTGGCGGTCCCGCACCGAGCGGGAGCAGCGCCGCGCGGCGGCCGAGCTGCGCGCCGCCCTTGATGTCGTCGTCGACCCGGCGTGTGCGGCGTGCGGGGCGCCGGAGCCGTCGCCGGCGTGCTGGCTGTGCGGCTACTCCTGGTTGGCCGAGGCCCGCGCCGCGTTCGAGGCCGACCAGGCCGCCGAGGCCGCCGCCGTCGAGGCCCGGTTCGCGCTGCTGGCCGAGCGCACCGAGGGCGAGCAGCGGGTGGCGAAGCTGACCGCGTGGGTGGATCGGCTGCGCGTCACGGTGGAGTCCTACGCCGCCGGCGGCCGCCGAGGCCGCGCCGTCGAACTCCTTGCCGACCTCCTCGCCAGGGACGCCGCGGCGCGGGCCTCCAGGCGTGGCCGGCCCTCGATGCTGGCCCGGGTCGCCGGCGTCCTGGCCGTCGACGCCGACTACCGCTCCGGCCGCCGTTCCCTGCCCGGCCGCGCCCGATCGGCGGAGCTGGCCGACTGCACGCCCCGCGCGGTCACGTCCGCGTGGGCACGCGCTGAGGCCCTGGGATGGGCGGTGCGGACCCGGCAGGGCCGCCGGCTGTCCCTGGCCCAGCGCACCGAGCTGGGCCGGTGCAACGACCGGGCCGAGTTCGACCTCGCGCCGGTGACCCGCGACGCGGCCGTCCGTGCCCCGTTCATTCCGGTGGCGCTGTTGGTGCTCGATGAGCTGCTGCAGCACGCCCTGGCGCTGCTGGCGGCCGCCGAGGACGATGCCGACGCCCTGGTTGCCCGCACCGCCGGCGTGGTCGACCACGCCGCACTCGCCCGCCGCGCGCAGCTGCGCGTCGCGGTGGCCACCGCCCGCGAGACGGTCCTCGCCGACGTCGAGGCGATCGCGGCCCGCCAGATCGAGACCGGGAATTTCTTCCCCCCCCGCTTGGCGTCTCAAGGTGAGTACTTAAGTTCCTGCTTGTCTCGGGGTTTTGCTTTACCTCCGTCGATCACTCACCCCGAATCGGTGGGGCCGAGTCGGCGGAAAGACGGCGCTTCGCGCTCACCAACGAGAGGAGTGCCACGGTCCGTACGGCGTCCTAGGCCGGTCCAGAGGGCGTGTGCGTCGTCACGAGGGCGCCGCCGTCCGGAGTGGATGGAGTGGGGCACGTACGACCTGGCACGGGCCGCTCAGCGGGCGTGGGAGTGGCTGCAGGGCGTGCCTCTGCCCCGGGTGGCGGCCACGCTCGGGTCTCGGCTTGGTCCCGGCTGGACGATCGAGGCGCTGCGCGACTGGATCGCGTCCAGCCGTGGCGGCCGCGAGCTGCTCGGCGCGCCGCAGCGGCCGCTGGGCTACCTGCGGGCGGTACTCGAGGACGCGCTGACCGGCGAGCACGAGCCACCGCACCCGGCCCGCCGCTACGACCAGCACCGCCAGGAGCTGGCCGCCGCCCGCCGGCGCGACGTCGTCGACCAGGCCGCCACGGCGGCCGCCGAGCTGGCCACCGCGCGGGCCGAGTGGGAAGCCCGCGACGCGGTCGCCCAGGCTGAGCGCGCCGGCAGCGGCGCCGCCCGCCGGGCCGCCCTCTCGGCCGCCCGCGCCGCGGCCCGTGGCGACCACGTCACCGCCCGCGCCATCTCGGCGGCGGCCGAATGCGACTGGCCCGACGTCGCGCAGCCCGGCGCAGGTCTGCCAGGGCGGACCTCGTGACCGGGTAGCCCTGGCCCCGGGATTGGTCACGGATGACGGCGGCCGGGCGCGCACGCCGGCGGCCGCCGAATCTGTCGGCCGGCCGCGCGGGAATCCTCCCCCGGGTACCTCAGTACCGGACGGCCCCTGAAATCGTCTCTACGGCGATCCCAGGGGCCGGTTTTCGTGATCTCACCCAACCTAGATCATCTAGTTTCAACTTACGAAAACACGATAAATATTTTGAGTTGTGCGTAAATAAAAATAGGGCAGGATGGTGGTATGACGGAGACGATCACTGATCCCGAGTCGGAGCCGGCGCTGCGCTGCCGGTACAGCACCTGCCGCGCCCCGCTGGCCTACAGCGGCCGGGGTCGGCCGCCGGAGTACTGCCCGGACCGGCGCTGGCCCGGCGGGAAGACCTGCAAGCAGCTCGCGGCCGACGAGCGCGCCGCCGAGCTGGCCGCCGGACTCGACGTGCCGCTGACCGCCTACCGAGAGGCCACCGCCCGAGTGCTGCCGGCCGTGCAGACCCTCGCCGGCGAGCTGACCGCCGTGGTGGAAGCGATGCGCGCCGTTGACGGCTCCGCCGTCGCCCGGATCGCCGAGGCCGAGGCCGCCGCCGTGACGGCCGCTGAACGGGCCCAGACCGCCGAGCACGAACGCGACCAGGCCGTCCGCGACGCCCGCACCGCCCGCGCCGAAACCACCACTGCGGCCGAAGCCCGGCGGGTCGCGGAACGTCGGGCCCGTGACGCCGAGGCCGAGGCCGAGAAGGTCCAGCGCGACGCCTGGCGGCAGATCGCCGACGCCCGTGAGGCCCAGGGCCGTGCCGAGGCCCACGCCGGCGAACGCGCCCAGGCCGTCATCACCGAAACCCAGCGCCGTGAAGCCGCCGAGGCCCGCGCCGCCGAGCTGGCCGACCAGGTCAAGACGCTGCGCGGCGAACTCAAGGACGCCCAGGCCGAGACGCGCAAGACCGAGGCCGCCCGCGCCAAGGCCGAGCAGCGCGCCGACCGGGCCGAGGCCACCACCGCCACCGTCACCGCCGAACGCGACGCCGCCCGCGCCGACATCGCCCGACTCGACACCGCGCTGGCTGAGGCCGGCCGCGCCCGCGGCGACCTCGCCGCCCAACTCGCCACCACCACCACCGACCGCGACACCATCCGCGCCGAGCTGGCCAGCGTCCGCGAGCAGCTCGCCGCCACCACCGCCCGCGCCGACGCCGCCCAGCACGCCGCCCAGACCGCCAGCACCGACCGCGACGCCGCCCGCGCCGAGCTGGCCGACGTGCGCGGACAGCTCGCCACCGCCGCCGCCGAGCGAGACACCGCGCGGGCCGCCCTCACCGAGTCCGAGACGGCACGCCGACAGGCCGCCGACGACCTGCGCGCCGAACGCGCCGCCCTTGCCGACGCCCGCCGCCAGGTCGACCAGCTCCACACCGAGCGCCGCGCCGCCGACCAGGCCACCCAGGACGCCCGGACCCAGGCGGCCCAGCTGGAGGCCGGCGCCCGCGCCGCGACCAATCGGGCCGAGCGCGCCGAGGCCCGCGTCGACCAGCTCCAGGCCCAGCTCGACGCCGCCCGCGCCGAGCTGGCCCGCGTCGACCGGTCAGGTGGGCCGCAGTGACCGCCGGCCCGGAACTGGTGGTGCTCGTCGGCCCGGCCGGTGCCGGCAAGTCGACGTGGGCCGCCGCCCGCTACCAGCCGCACCAGGTGCACAGCCTGGACGGGCTGCGCCTGGTGGTGGCCGATGACGAGAACGACCAGGACGCCACCGCCGACGCGGTAGCCCTGCTCCTGACGATCGTGGACGCCCGGCTGTCTCGCCGGCTGACCACCGTGGTCGACGCGACCAACGGCGTGCCGGCCGAGCGCGCCGAGCTGCTCGCGATCGCCGCCCGCCACCAGGTGCCCGCGGTCGCCGTGGTGTTCGGCACCTCGCTGGAGACGTGTCTGGACCGGCAACGCCGCCGGCCCGGTCCCCTCCCCGGCCGGCGCTGGGGCCGCGCCGTACCCGACTCTGTCGTGCGCAACCAGCACCAGCGCACCATGACCAGCCTGAACACCCTGACCGCCGAAGGTTTCGCCAGGGTGGTCCAGGTCTGACGAGCACTCGTTGTCGGTGGGTCGGTCTACCCTGACGGGTGGCCGACCACGCTGGCCTGATTCCGAGCCCCCGCACCGCGCGCCCACGCCGCGCACCAGGGGGCGACGAGGACAAGGGTCACCGACTCGCGTGTCTCGGATCTTGGGGTGCCGGTAACGAACGTGTTATCGGCCGCCAAATAGTTGATTTTTATAGGGGCGGCGGCAGCGTCTGCGCTGGTGTCCGTAAGGGGAACCTTCATCGGACACATTTTAGGCGGTCTGACCGACATGTCCTGGCGGTGATGCGGGGTAGGTCTGGTTCTGGGTTGTCGGTTGGTCGCTGCTGCGGTGGGTGGTCGGGTTGTGGCATCGAGCGGTCGGGTCGCGAGTATTGTTCCCGCGTCGCGCACCTCACGTCCGGTGACGGCCTGGGGCACGGACGCCACCTCGCCCGGCTGCCTCCCGCCGAGCCGGGTCCGCGGGCAGCTCGGGCATCCGCGCCGCGCGATCGCGGCCGCTCAGGCGGCCGATGCGTCCGGGCCGGGGCCGAGCCGGGCGTCGTGGACGAGGATGGCGGCCTGCACCCGATTGGCCAGGCCCAGCTTGGCCAGCGCCCGGCTCACGTGGGCCTTGACCGTGGCCTCGGCCATGTCCAGCTCACGCGCGATCTCCGCGTTGGACAGGCCGCGGGCCACCGCCCGGACCACGTCGCGCTCGCGGTCGGTCAGCACCCCCAGGCGGGCGCGGGCCTGATCCGCCACGGACGGGCCGCGCTGCGCGAACGAGCTGATCAGCCGCCGGGTCACCGTCGGCGCGAGCATCGCGTTGCCGGCCGCCACGGTACGCACCGCCTCGGCGAGGTCGCGCGGCGGCGTGTCCTTGAGCAGGAAGCCGACCGCTCCGGCGCGCAGCGCCGCGTGCACGTACTCGTCCAGATCGAACGTGGTCAGCATGATCACACGCGGCGGCTCGGGCAGCTGCGCGACGGCGGCGGCCCCGGCCAGCCCGTCGGTCCCCGGCATACGCACGTCCATCAGCACCACGTCGGGGCGGTGCCGCCGGGCCGCCTCCACCGCCTGCGCGCCGTCGCGGGCCTCGGCGACCACGGCGATGTCGCCGGCCGCCTCCAGGATCATCCGCAGGCCGGAACGCACCAGCGCCTCGTCGTCGACCACCACCACCCGGATCACTCCGGCACCTTCCGATCCGCGCCCGCCTGCGGCGGGTCGGCCGGGATGCGGGCGTGCAGTGTGAACCCGCCGTCCAGGCGCTGCTGGGCCTGCACCGTACCGCCCGCCAGGGCGACCCGCTCGGCGAGGCCGACCAGGCCCAGCCCGCTGCCCGGCAGCGGCGGCGCCGGGTGCGGCGGGGCGGCGTTGTCCACAAGCACCACCAGCTCGTGCGGCTCGTGGCGCAGCGTGACGGTGGTCGGCACGGCCCCGGCATGCTTGGCCACGTTCGTCAGCGCCTCCTGCACCACGCGGTATGCGGTGCGCTGCGCCGACAGCGACACCTGCCGCGGCTCGCCCTCGTCCGCCCGGCGCACCGGCAGGCCGGCCGCGCGGCTGGACTCCAGCAGCCGGTCCAGGTCCGCCAGCGTCGGCAGCGGCGCGAGGTCCGCGGCCGGGCCGGACGCGTCGGGCGCCCGCAGCATGCCGAGCACCTCGCGCAGCTCCTGCATCGCCTCCCGGCCGGTGGTGCGGATCAGCGCGGCCTCCGCGGCGGTACGCGGGTCCGTGGTGCTCACCTCCAGCGCTCCGGAGTGCAGCACCATCAGCGCCACCCGGTGCGCGACCACGTCGTGCATCTCCCGGGCGATACGGCGGCGCTCCTCGGCGCGGGCCCGCTCGGCCCGCTCGTGCTGCTCGCGTTCCAGCCGCTCGGCGCGTTCCCGCAGCTGCGCGAGGACCTGGCGGCGCGTCCGCACCCACAGCCCGAAGACGAACGGCAGCCCGACCGTCATGCCCGCCCAGGCCAGTCCCGTGAAGACGCTGTCGGCGACGAGCCAGCCGGTGTCCTCGTAGTACGGGCGGTGCGTGGCGCTCCAGCCGACCGGCACCCCGACCAGCGTCGCCGCGACGATGAAGAACGGCAGGGCGCGGCCGGGGTCGTGCGGCCGTCCCGGGCGGCCGGCGCCGGCGTAGTAGGACGCGGCGATCACCGGGGCCAGCAGGCTCAGCGCCAGCCACGACGCCAGCGAGATCACGAACAGCGGCCAGCGTACCCGGCGCACCAGCGCAACGCTCGCCCCCGCCGACAGCGCCGCGAACGCGACCAGCGCCCACGGCGGGTCGTGGACATCTTCGGCGACCGGGTCGACGAAGATCAACATCGGCGGCACCAGCGGAGAGAGGACCGAGGACACCGCCACCGCGCCGCCCAGCACGAACGGGAACAGCCGGTGCGTGACGTGCCCCAGCCGGCTCGACGGCTGCAGCCACGACGGCACGCCCGGCACCGTCACCGTGCCGCCCTGCTGACCCATGCCGGGCCCTCCTGCCGTCGCCGCCCCCGTGACCAGCCTAGGCGGGCCGGCCGCCGCGGCGGACACTACTTCCGTCGCCGCGGCCTGCTACTTATGTAGCAGGCCGTGATCTACTCCTGCCCGACGGCAGGCACCGCCACCGCGCGGGAGCGTGTCCCCCATGACGAACTTCGACGCCGCGGTGAGCGCGGAAGACCTGACCAAACAGTACGGCTCGGGCGACGCGCAGGTGACCGCGCTGAACGCGGTGACCGTGGCCTTCGGCCGCGGCGAGCTGACCGCGATCATGGGCCCGTCCGGGTCCGGCAAGTCGACCCTGATGCACTGCCTGGCCGGGCTGGACACGCCCACCTCGGGCCAGGTGTGGCTGGAGGGCGCCCGCCACGGAGACGCCGGACGCGTCGAGCTGAGCGGGCTGCGCGACGACGCGCTGACCACGCTGCGCCGCGACCGGATGGGCTTCGTGTTCCAGGCATTCAACCTGCTGCCGACGCTGACCGCGTGGGAGAACATCACCCTCCCGCTGGACCTCGCCGGGCGCAGGCCTGACCAGGCGTTCGCCGACACGGTGATCGAAGCGGTCGGGCTGCGCGACCGGCTGCACCACCGTCCCGCCGAGCTGTCCGGCGGCCAGCAGCAGCGGGTCGCCTGCGCCCGCGCGCTGGTCAGCCGCCCCGACGTGGTCTTCGCCGACGAGCCGACCGGGGCACTGGACTCCCGCTCCGGCGCGGAGGTGCTCGGCTTCCTGCGCCGCAGCGTCGACCAGCTGGCGCAGACCGTCGTCATGGTCACGCACGACCCCGTCGCGGCCGGGTACGCCGACCGGGTGCTGTTCCTGGCCGACGGCGTCATCGTCGACGAGCTGCGAGAACCCTCCGCCGACCGGGTGCTCGACCGGATCCGCTCGCTGGAGTCCGTCGCGCGCGGCGGCCGTACGAGCGTCGGGGCGGGTGCCTGATGCTGCGGGCGATGCTGCGCGACCTGCGCGCGCACCTGGGCAGGGTCGTGATGACCCTGGCCGCGATCGTGCTCGGGGTGGCCTTCGTGGTCGCGACCTGGGTGGTGTCCGACTCGGCCGCGGCGACGGTGGGCGGCGCCCAGCGCACCGACCTGGCCGCGCTGGTGCACCGCGAGTCGGAGGATCCCACCGCGACGGACATCCCCGCGGACGTCCGCGACCGGCTCGCGCGGCTGCCGGGTGTGACCCGGGCCGAGGGCGTACGGGAGGGCTACGCGGCGCTGGTGCGCGCCGACGGCAAGCTCGGCGCCACATCCTGGCCGGACGCGGGCGGCACCGACTGGGACGGCTCACAGCGGTTCACGCTGAGCGCGGGCCGTGGCCCGCAGCGGGCCGGCGAGGTGGCGCTGGAGCAGGGGGCCGCCGCCGAGGCCGGGCTGACGGTCGGGGACTCGGCGCGGGTGCTGCTCGGCGGCGACCGGTCGGACACCGCGACGGTCGTCGGCGTCTTCACCTACCGTCCGGCGGGACACGAGCTCGACCCGGCCGTGGCGTACGACGCGGATACCGCGGCCCGGCTGCTGCGCCCCCGCGACGCCGCTGCGGACGTCGTGCCCGGCTTCGCGCGGATCGAGCTGTCCGGGCCGGACGAGCGGGCCGTCATCGCGGCGGCGCAGGCCGAACTCGGCCCCGGCTTCGAGGTGGAGTCCGGCAGTTCGCTGCGGGCCGTGCGGGAGCAGGCGTCGCACGACGCCGCCGACACCATCCGCAAGGCGCTGCTGGCCTTCGCCGCGGTGGCGCTGATGGCCGGGGTGTTCGTCATCGCCAACACGTTCACCATGCTGGTCACCCAGCGCACCCGGCAGTTCGCGCTGCTGCGGGCGGTGGGCGCGCGGCGGCGCCAGGTGCGCCGGGCCGTGCTCGCCGAGGCGGTGGTGCTCGGCCTCGTCGGCTCGACGGTCGGCGTGGTGCTGGGCGTCGGCTTGGGCCTGCTGGCGATGCGCCTGCTGCCGGTGGCCGGGACGGTGGCCTACGCGGTGTCGCCGTGGGCCGTGCTGGTCGGCTACCTGGTCGGCGTGGTGGTGACGGTCGTGTCGGCGTACGGGTCGGCGCGGCGGGCGGCACGGGTGTCGCCGATGGCGGCGCTGCGCACCGACGCCGTCCTGCCGCGGCGCTCGCTGGTGCTGCGCACCGTGCTCGGCATGCTGGCCGTGGCCGGCGGCGTGGCAATGGTCGCGGCGACCTCCTCGGACAGGCTCACCGAGTCGACGCGGGCGCTGGCCATGTCCGGGGCGGTGCTGGCCTGGGTCGGCGTGCTGCTCATCGCGCCCGTCCTGGTCGTCGGGGTGCTGCGCCCGCTGACGGGGGTGCTGCGTTCGCCGCGCCCGGTCACCCGCATCGCCCTGCGCAACGCGGTACGCGATCCGCGGCGCACCGCCGCGACCGCGTCCGCGCTCATGATCGGCCTGTCGCTGGTGTGCGCGTTCGCGACGGTGGGGCAGACGCTCACCGACACCACGACCGCCGACGTGCGGGCGTCGGTGCCCGCAGACGCGGTGGTGCTGCGCGCCGCGACGTTCGGGACGTTCGACGACACGGTACGCACCGCCGCGGCGGCCGTCCCTGGGGTGACCGGCCTGGCGGCGCCGCGCTCGGGCGCGATGCTCGTGATCGGCCCGGGGGGCACGGCGAGGGACACCCTGTTCACCAGCCTCGACGCGGCCGCGCTGGGCAGTGCGCTGCGCGTCAGGGTGACCGCGGGCGACGCCGACCTGCGCCGCGGGGTGGTACTGGACCGGGGGTTCGCCGCCGAGGCGGGACTGCACGTCGGTGACCGGGTCCGGCTGCGCTTCGACGCCGCCGACGCCGCGGGCCGGGTCACGCCGGTCGAGGTGCCGGTGACCGTGGCGGGCCTGCGCGAGCCCAGCGAGCTGCTGCATGGGCAACTGCTCGACGACGCGCTGCTGCCGGACGGCGTCGCCCGCCAGGGCGGCAGCGTCTACGCGGTCGGCGCGGACGCGGCGGCGCTGCGTACCGCGATGGAGCGGTCGTTCGCGCAGCGGCCTGACGTGCTGGTGCAGGACCGCGAGCAGGTGCTCGACGAGGTGCTGGAGCCGTTCCAGCTGGTGCTCGGCCTGGTGTACGTGCTGCTCGGCGCGGCCGTGGTGATCGCCGTCTTCGGCGTGGTTAACACGCTGGCGCTGTCGGTCCTGGAACGCACCCGCGAGCTGGGCGTGTTCCGGGCGCTGGGGGCGTCGCGGGCGCTGGTGCGCCGCACGGTGCGCCGCGAGAGCGTGGTGATCTCGCTGTACGGCGGCGTGCTCGGCATCGGCGTGGGCGTGCTGCTCGGCGGGGTGATGCAGTACGTCATCCTCGCCAACCCGGTGTTCGCCATGTCGGTGCCCTGGCTGGCCGCCGCGGTGGCGCTGGCGGGCATGGCCCTGGTCGGGGTGCTGGCCGCGCTGTGGCCCGCCCGCCGGGCCGCCCGCGCGGACATCCTCGCCGCCATCGCCACGCAGTGACCGTCGGGCCGAGCCGGGTGCCCGCAGGCCCGGTTCGCCCGCCAGGAATGGAGCTGAGGCTGCCTACCCGTCGAGAAGCGGGTAGGCAGCCTGTGGCGTGACCGGAGCTACACGAGGCGATCGCCGACCTTGTTACCACCGTCCAGAAATACCTCCACCCCACCGACGCGACACCCACGCTCCGGTGGCAGCGAATCCTGCCCCGACGTAGGTAACACCCAACCGCTCCCGGTCAGCCGCCACCGACTGGCAAGCTCGCTTAGCCAGCGGTCGACCATGGCTTGGGGCGCTCTGATCGAGGGTCTTCAGCCGCCAGACGACAAGCCGTCAATGGTCCACCAGAGCGCGGAACCCCCGCTGGTCACAGTCCCACCCGGGACGGTTGTCGGCGACGTGTGAAAATGCCGCAGAATCGCCCAGGCCGTGTCGGACGCTGACCGGAGTCGGCCGCCGCTGTACGTCCGGCGTCCGCCGCCCCGAACCTGCGGGTCGGGGCACCGTGGCGCAAGACCCGGGGTGGCCGCCGTCAGCGGCGAGGATGAGGCAGCACCGTGCGGGGACGGTCTGCCAGCAGCGGCAGAACTCGACAGGCGCGGTCGATCCAGTCGCGGGTGACGGGGCACAACCACCCGGCGACCTCCACCGCGGTCGCGCGGAGGTCGGCAACCGGCCGGTTGAACATCGGCTCGTGGTGCGCCATCCGGTTACGGGCCTCATGCAGGCGGCTGACCGCCGCGTGCACGGTCCGGCGACGCTGGCCCGAGACGGCGCGATGCAGGCAGGCCCGCCACAACGTGGCGTCGTAGCGGGTGGCAAGCAGGAACCGCCAGAACCCGAGGTTCAGCTCGGCCACCACCCGCCCTGGCGTCTCCGGCCGGCCGTCCCGGGTCGCCCGAGAACGCGCCTTCACCACGTCGCGGCGGCCCTCATCGGTCAGCACCCCGCCCAGGTCGAGATACCAGCGCGGCTCCCCGTAGCAGCGCAGCGACCACGCGGTCAGTTCCTCATGCAGGGCGTTGCGCAGCAGGATCTCCACGTGCCCCAGCGTGGTGCCCAGCGCGGCGGAGATCTCCGCGTTCCACCGGTAGAGCGCGACGGCGGCCGCCAGGTCCCCACCGCACGCCGCCCGGTACGGCGCCAACCGCTCCGGCGACCACCGCCGCTCCAACACCAGCAACTCAGCCGCGCCCAACGTCACCATTGGCCCACCACGCTGCCGAAACACGCTATGCTCGGACGCGAAGACCCCGGCCAGCCTCTGCCCCCCAAGGGCACGCAGCCGGGGTTTTGACATGCCCGGACCCGGCGGCAAACGCGAAGCGACATGCCTTGCTCAACGAGCAGACACGCCGGCTGGGTCGGCCCACGCCGACCGCCGTTGCGGAGCTGCCGACCGCCAGAAGAGAGCGGGGATCTGGTGCTGTGCGGCTTCGAGCACGACGAACCAACGCCTGCGCCGAAACCATTCGGGTAAAAGGCGCCCGCCGGCGGAGCGACCGCCAGGGCCGAGGTCGCCGAGGCCCATGCCGAGCAACTGCAGATCCAGCTCGATCAGCTTCGCGCCGGCCAGAAGTAACCGAGGGGGTCAGGTCGAGCCTGGCCCCCTCGCTATCACCGCCCAGTGGTCGACGTCTACGCAGGCGATCCGAGAAAGCCTCGCTGGTCGGCCTCCCTTCCTACTCGGTGCCTGCCGCCCGTTCTTGGTCACCGGCGGCCGGCTGCAGGAGGAGCTCCACCAGGATTCGGAGGTCTTCCAGCGTCATCTCCGCCCGTAGGGCCTCAGCCACCTTGTCGGGCGTCCCGCCAAGCCTCTTTATCGCCGCTGCTGCTGAAGACCTTCGTGGGCGTTCGCTCTTGACCTTGCTGTCGAGGGAAGCATCCGGGATCGCCGCCTCGTTAACCGCGGTTAATTCCTGCTCGGGCGGGCCCTGCTGCCGCTGGCGCAGTTCCTGAAGTTGCTCCGAGGGTGGAAGCTGATGAAGGTCCCGAACGTCGCGCAGAGGCACCTCGCCGGACCTCAGCAGCGCTTGCAGTTCAGGGGCGAGCTTGAGCAGGTTGAGTCGCTGAGTTACCCAGGCCGGAGTCCGAGATAGGCGCTCAGCTGCTGCCTTCCCCGTCCCGCACTCCTTGACGAGCAGTTGAACCGCCAGGGCCTCCTCAATCGGGTCGAGGTTCTCTCGGTCGAGGTTCTCGGCCGCAGTCGCGCCGACCCACACCTCGCGGGAGTCGGCCAGGTTGTTTTTGACGACGATGTCCAGCGTCGGCTGGTTCGCCAGCAGTGCCGCCGCGCGGCGCCTTCCTCCAGTCACCTGGACCCAGACAGCCTTGCCGATGGCAAGCTCGTACTCCGGGTAGATCCGCAGGAAGGCGTCCCGGGAGACCACAGCGCACGGTTGGAGTTGTCCGTGCGTCCGCATCGACTCCGCGATGCTTTCGATCTTGCTGTGATCGGCGGTGAGGTCTCGGGTGTTCAGTGGGTTGGCCGCGACCTGGTGTACCCGTGCCGTCCGTGGCGCTGACTCGGCAAAGGCCGGGACTCGGGCCTCAGGCAGTGCTGGCTCGCTGGCGAGATCCGACAGGTTTACTCGCTTCCCCGCCACGTCAGACCTCCTGGAGGTTTGGCGTGCCGGCCTGCGACGGGACCGTCGCCGCCCCGCCGTAACCCATTTCCAGCGCCAACCGGAAGAAGTCCTCGCGCGCCTCCATCGCCACCCGGTTTCGCGGGTACTGCGTCACCACCATGCCCTCAGCGGAGGCCCGGGTGTGCAGCTTGTAGCGGCGGATGACCGTGTTGCAGATGGGCCAGCCCTTGCGCTGGATGAACTGCGCGGTCTGCTGCAGGTCGGGAAGACCGTCGCGCGGGTCCCAGCTGTTGACGACAACCCGATACGGGATGCCGCGGGGCGCGATGACTGCCTCGATCGTCCGACTGGTGGGGTCGTAGCAGAGCGGCTCCGGCACCATCGGCACGAGAACGTCATCGCATTCGTCGAGCGCGACCTGGAGGATCCGCTCATCCTCAAGCGACCCCGGCGTGTCGACGAAGATGTGCTCGTAGTGCAGGTTACGCAGCTTACGGAGGTCGCGCGGATCGTCGACCTGGGCGAAGTCGAACGGCAACCCGCCCTGCTTTTCCACCCGCTTCGACCACCAGACCGACGAGGCTTGCGGGTCCGTGGATGCAACCAGTACCGGGCTGTCCGGATCGCCGATGGCTTCGGCCGTTGACTGGAGGATCGGCTCGGGGTTAACCAAAACGTCGTACGTCACCGCGCCCAAGTTGACGGCGAGAGTGGTCTTGCCAACGCCGCCCTTCTGGTTGGCGATGACATGCACCTGAGTCATGTTGTCTCCGTTCCGTGTGCTTCCCTGGCCGTCGTCGCGGCCGCGGTACTTCGGATGCCGCCATGCTAGGGGCTGGTTAGTCCTGCTCAGAAGCTTGGGCCCTCGGGTGTCTTGGTTAACCGCGGTTAATCACGGCACCGACGTGCTGCCGAAGCTGCTGGAGGTCACCGCTGGCCGAACGGTGCTGAGTCCACGCCTTCACGAGGCAAGCCTTCGAGTGGCCGTGCCGCTGCTCCGGTTCCTGCCGGCACGGCCAGTACTGCGGCAGCAGCGAGGACGGGGTCGACATCTGCTCGGGCCACCTGCAGCATGTCGACCGCTACCCCGGCTCGATGCTGAGATGACTGTCTGGACCGACGTTCATCGGTGCCAGGCCGCGACCGGGTCCGCGCCGTGGTTACGGCCGGCAACGTCGGCGTCGGCTGTCGGGTCTCCGGCATCGTGGGCATCGACCTGGACCGGCGCACCGGCCTGCCCGACGGCGTGGGCCCGGTTCCACACGATGTGCGACCAGCGCAACGGGGACACGGACGGCGACGGCTGGCCGGATACCCTGCCCGTGATCATCGCATCCGGCGGGCATCTACTTTCGCGCCGCTGCCTGCCGATTCTCGGCGCCCCCGGCGACCGCAGCCCGCCCAGGCCCAGCATCGACATCCGCCGGCGCGGCCGGCGCAGCGGCGGTTACCTTGTCGGTTCCGAACCCAGCATCGCCGGCCGGCCGTGCACATTTCACAACGACGCGGACATCCGCGACCTACCAGCCTGGCTGGGCACCCTGCTCCTCGGCGGCCAGCGTTGCCGTTGATTTGGGGTGGAATCTACGACGGGCCGTTGGACGGCGTGGGCGTCACTGAGTTGTCGTATCGGGACCGGCTGCAGAATTAGCGGCCCGCTTCTTGGTCTTCTTGCCGCCAGCCTGCCGGCGAACCTGCTGCGCCGCGCCTCGCCGCTGACTGTCCGCCTGTTTCGGCAAACCTGCCGCAATCCGCCGCTGCGGGTGCATGACCGGGACCGGTCCGAATAACTTCAGTATCCCGCCGACCATCTTGAAGCGTCGGCACGGCTGCTTCGGCACGCTGTAGCAGGCTGGGCAGGTCACCGGTGCGTGCTCGAACGCCGACACCGGCAGCACCTTGCGCCGGTGGGTCGTCATGGAACCGCCGTAACGTCCTCGCATGCCGGAGATCGTCGCACTCCAGCCGGAACAGATACCGGAGGCAAAGCTGGTCCCCCAGCGCGTGTCGCCCGAAAACCGGCTCTAACCAGCGTTGCCGTTGATTTGGCTGCTTACTACTGGTAGGGCGGTAGGCCTACAGCTCCCTGAGGATGCGTCCGCGTTGCTCGGCGTACTCACTGCACAGGCGTCAGGTGCGGGTCTGCAGCCAGGCCCGGAGCCGGTCCAGCAGGTCCCGGTCGGGCGGCGGGGGCAGGGCTCGGAGCAGTTCGTCCTCGCTCGCCGGACGGGCCGCCAGCGCCGCATCCCGCAGCAGCGGCCGACCGACGGAGACACCGCCGGTGACACCGACGTCCACATCACCCCGGCGGAGCACGTACGCGTGGCTGTCCTCGCGCCGAACGTACGTGAGCCCGGCGCCCTCGGACGTACAGGCTGCCTGGAAGCATAGGTCCTGCCCGGCGAACGTGACGTGCAGCGCCACGCGCACGCTGGCGGCGCCGCCGCTGTGGTCGGCGGGAGCGTAGCCCACGCCCCGAGGGATACCGAGTGGCTGGGCCCGGTAACCCGGCAGGTCGACCACGAACAGGTCGTCCGGCCGTTCCTCGGTGGGTAGGTCGACGGCGGTCGCCGGGCGAAGCGTGCGGGTAGCGCGGCGCAGCACGTCGCGGTCGACAGCCAGCGAGCCGAGGACGACGACGCCGCGGTCGCCGCGGGTCACCTGGTATCCGTGCTCGACGACCCCACGAAGATAGACCGCCCCGCCCGGTTCGGTGGCGCAGCTGTCTACCGCCGGGGCGGCGTCAAGGTGCGGCTGGCCGCACTCCCCTCGCACGTCGTCGACGACCGGGCCAGCGATTACGTTGACGTGGCGCGCCGGCGGCACCGCGGCCGGGTCGGCGGGCGAGAACTCGCCGGCGCCCAGTTCCCCGCCGTAGGCGGGGTCGATGGGGCGGTATCCGGGGACCTCGACCACGTACGCAGTTCGGCGGTCCTGGGCCGCGTACCGCAGCCGCTCGGTGAGCTCATCGGGGCCGGAACGGGCGAGCGCGACCAGGCCGAGGCCCAGGAGGCCAACCAGCGCGAGCCCGGCGGCGAGCCGCGGCCGCCACCCGCGCAGCAGCAGCCCGGCGACGAGTACGTACGGCACGCCGCCCAGGAGCAGGGTGAGCGTCGCGTCGGAGCTGACGCTGAGCCCCACCTCGTCAGTCCAGCGCCAGCCGAGCCGGGCCAGAGCCAGCCCACCGACGAGGACCAGCAGCGCCCAGAGGCCGGGACGAGTGCCAAGGACCGTGACGGACGCCGTGGACCGGGCAATCAGCCAGAGCAGCCCGGCGACGAGGACGGCCACGACCAGCAACCCGAACAGCACTGCCCCCCAGCCGACGAAGAGCAGCGGGGCCAGCGCGGGGATGCCGGTGGTCAGCAGCGCCGACCCGAGCAGCCAAACCGCGCCGAGCTGCGCCAGGACGCGCCACCCGGGTGTCGACGGGCCGCCCCGGGCCCCCGTGACGTCCGGCTCCGCACCCATACAGGACGTTGTAGCAGCAGGCCGCCAACCGCCGCGACGCGACGAGGACACCGGCCTCTACATCGATCGCAACTGTCGGCGACTTCGGCGACCGGGCCGGCGGTTGGCCCATTTGCACCACCGGGACGACCTGCATACGGGCATCGGCTTGGACACGAACACAAAGGCATACCTCATCAGCCGACCCGGGACGGCAGCACCCTGCGCCGGTGACTGTCCTGTCTGGTCGAGCTGGAACGTAGACCGCCACCCGGCGTGGCCTGGATTGCCGTCCTCAGCATGTAACGGTTCCAGGGTTCTACAGCTCCCTGAGGATGCGTCCGCGTTGCTCGGCGTACTCACTGTCGCTGATCAGCCCATCTCGGTAGAGGGCGGCCAGTTGATTGAGCCGTTCAGCGATCGGGCTGGGTGGTGGTGTCGGGTCGTCGTATGGCTGTGTTGCATGGTTGTCGGGTTCCGACCCGATAGCCTCGGCGGGGCGGGGAAGTACCTCCGGTGGGGTCGGGGAGTCGACGGTGCCGGCGATGCTCCAGAAGCACTCGTCGAGAGCGGTGGCGTGGCTGGCGGCGGTGGTGAGGTGCCGCAGGGTCTCCGGTGCGCAGTCCAGCACGGCGGTCAGCCGGGCGCCGTGGGCGGTGGTGGGCACGAGGCGGCCGGCGAGGATGTCCATTGTCACCGTCACCGCGATGTCTGCCCTGCTGGCCAGCTCGGTGGGGGAGACGCCGGCGAACTCGGCGTAGACGCACAGGTAGCGGGCCAGCGCCCGGCGGGCTGGTGGGGCCTGCGGATCGATGGTGGCCACCAGGTGCCCGAAGCGGATCCGGCGCCGCGTGGCGAGCGGTTCCGGCAGGTCGATGACCGGTTTGGCGCGTAAGGCTGGTGCGGCAATGAGTTCGAGGTAGACGCACTGCCGGGCGTACTCCTCCCGGATCGTCGCGACCTCTGCGGCGATGGCGCGAACCCTGAGCAGCTCGTCTCTGGTCTGGTGGAACTGCGCTTCGAGCTGGTTGGCGCGGCGGACCTCGCGGTGGCGACCGTTCTCCGAGGCCCGGAGGTTGTCGATGTAGCGTCTGGTCTCCGTCGTGAGGCGTTCCTGGAGCCGGGCGAGCTTGCGCTGCAGGACCGGGACGGCCGGCTCGCTCTCGGGCACGTTTCGCTGGCCCGGCTTGCCCGGAGGCCGACTGACCGGGCCGTCGTACCCCTGGGGCCGCTGCCCGCGGGCGCACTCGTACCAGCCCGCAGCCACCGCCCGGATGCTGGCGGTGTCGCAGCTGTCCGGCAGGCACCCAATGATCAGCTCGGTCATTTCCCACGTGGGGCCGTGGCGGTAGCGGCTGAGCTGCTCGGACAGCTTCTGCCGGTTCAGGCCCGGGAAGTCCAGACGGCGTCTGCGGGCGATGCGGATGACTTCCGCTTGGCCGCCGATGCCCAGGTAGTCGTCGATCAGGCTGCGCACGTAGAGGGTGTACTCGGCGGCGTCGGGGTTGGCGCACCGACGGCGGATCGTGGCTTCATCCACGACGTACGGGCGGGCGTTTCGGCCCCTCGGGTGGTGGGCGGCGGTGCTCATGCGGTCGTCCTTGAGGCACGAGAAGGGTGCCCGGCAACAGTCGAAGTTGTCGGGAGTCTGCCGGAGGCTCTTTCCCGACATCAGGGACGCCGGGGAGAGTTATCCGTGCCGATCGGTGCTGACTGCCTGGTCGGTCAGGGTGCTCCGTGCGACTCGGTTGGCCGCCTGATCAGCGCGGAGCACCCGCCATCTATACATGATGCGAGACGGCGGTGACAGAATGCGGTATCCGGCAAGGCTCCGACGCGTAACAGAGGCCATCAGCGCACTACTTGTGCGCCCCTACACTCCTGGCGCTGGCAGGAAAGATCGTCCAGCTCAGCCCCGCCGACATCACCCTCAACACCGTCGTCCCCGCCGCTGGACGAGACGTCCGCGTCCCTGGACATCCCGCTGACCAATTGAGACAAACCGTCCGCAGCTGCGCGCCACCGGGGCTTCCGCAAGCCAACGACCGCGACCGTTGCCGGCCCGGGACCTTGTTGACCAGGAACATCAGCTATGCCGGCGAGCCGGGCTGATCATGGCGGGCGGCCAGCGCGTCGAAAAACCCCTCGAGGAGACGTTCGGCCTCCTCGCCCTCGGTCAGCTCGTGCCCGCCGAAACGGTAAACCTCGTAGCCGCGCAGCCGCAGCGCCCGGTCTTCGGCGACCATCTCGGCATACCGGCGAGGGCTGGCGTACGGCCGTTCGCCGGGCGTGGCCGGATCGTCGGCGTAGTGCTGGACTCCGTCGCATTCGATCACCACTCGGACCCGCTGCGGGAAGAGCAGCAGGAAGTCCATGCGCTGCCGGGCCAGCGGCGCGGCGCCTGAACCGTAGCGGGCCTGCGGGTATGGGTCGTAACTCAAGTACACCTGCGGAAGCAGCACCGGGATGTCCCCGCCCAGGCGGAGGTACCGCCGGGCGTACACGTTGAAGATTCGCCTCTCGGCGGCGTTGTCCAGTGAGCGGGCCAGCCGATCGAGCAGGTTGCGCCAAACGTCGATTTCGGAGACGTCAGCAAGCCTTTCGCGGTCTGCCCACCAGTCGCCGAGCCGGCGCAACGTGAGCGCCTCAGAACGCCATGGCCGGTCGTACACCAGGCAGTATTGCTCGTTCGCGACCAGGTCGAGGTCGTTGTTGATCGCGTCGCGCAGTACGACCTTGGGCTTGGGACCATCAGCAGCGAAGATCAGGTTTTTCATCTCGCCAGCGACACCGCTGCCCTCGGCCTGGGCCACGAGTCGGGCAAGCTCGTCAGCGGTCTCGCCACCGCTGCACTCGTCCAGCACCTGGGAGGCAATCCGGAGCAGCTCCGGCAGGTCCTTGCCGGCCAGGCGGCGTGCCACATACTTCTGCTTGCTGTTATAGGCGACGTCGTCCTTTTCTGGGTTCGGCGGAGCGAGGCCGATGCCAGTACAGAACTGCTCAACGTCCGACGAGGACATCGCATCGCGCAGAGCCGCCCCGGCCGCGTTCCGCAGCTTGCGCAAGGTCAGCGTTTCCACCCCACAGAGCCTACGAGCCGACGGTCCGGCTTCGGCCCGTGAGGAACCTCAGAATGAACCTGGCGCTATGGGTGATCATGCGCGTCGGCCTGCATCTCGGCTGGGCACGATCCAGGGCGATCTGGTCTCCTGCGGTCGTCGCCCGCCTCCGCGTCGAGCCTGCGTTCTGAGCGGAGGCGCGGGCTGACGCTACCGCCGACGGTCATAGAGAAAGCCGCGCCCGCGTTTATCGGCCCCTGCCACGCCCGGCAGGGGCCGATGTCGTCTGTCTTCCTTGTTGCCTAAGAGGTCTGAGAGGTCTTAGGGTGTCTGTATGGCAAGTAGTCCGCGTTATCAGGAGATCGCCGACGACCTTCGCCGGCGACTCGCCGACGGGGAATGGCCCGTCGGCGCCACCCTGCCCGGCATCAGCGATCTGCAGGAGGAATACGGCGTTGCCGGACTGAACACCATCCGCCAGGCGCAGCGCTTGTTGGCCGACGAAGGTCTGCTCAACCCCGTCCAAGGTCGAGGCACCTTCGTAACCGCGCTGCCCAGCCCGCCGGGAGACCCCGCCACTCTCAAGCAGGCGCTCGGTGAGCTGCGTACCGCGCTGGCGCACACCCAGACGGCGCTCAACCGCGTCCTGAAGCACCTGGACTGAACACCAAAACGCGAGGCGGCCCCGAAACCGACCAAAGCCCAGGACCGCCTCGCTCGCTCCCCTGAAGGAGTCCCACCATCATGACCGATTCCGTGGAAACGGTGGCCGACTACGTGCCGCCTCCGGCTGCGGCGGCGGTGCCCATGCAGGCCCACCGAGTGTCGCTGGTCAGCGTTGTTACCCACCCGGCAAACCCTCGCCGCGATCTCGGCGATCTGACCGAGTTGGAGGAGTCGATTCGAGAGCTGGGCGTGTTGCAGCCGCCGGTGGTGCTGCCTGCGGCTCGGGTCGCGGCGGCGTGGCCGCAGCACGCGGCCGAGCTGGCCGCCGCCGAGTGGGTGGTGCTGATGGGTGCCCGTCGGCGCACCGCCGCCGGCCGTGTTTACGGGGACAACCCGGACGCGACGCTGAACGTGCTGGTGCGCGAGGACTCAATCGCCGACGACCCAGGCGGCCAGTTGGACGTGATGACGACGGAGAACACCGCCAGGTCGCCGCTGACGCCGATGGAGGAGGCTCGGGCGTTCGCGTTCCAGCGTGACGCCGGCCGGTCCCAGCGGGAGATCGCCGCCCGGATGGGCTGCTCGCAGGCCAACGTGTCGAAGCGGCTGAAGCTGCTGGCCCTGCCGGAGCCGCGGTCCCGGCGACAAGGTATACAGACAGGGTTGGGCCTTCGGAACTCGAGCTGGTTTAGTCGCCTTTGCTCGTACCGAAGGCCCTTCCTCATGTCACGCCGCCACGCCGACGCCGTCAGGGTTGTCGGTCTTCACCCGCCCTGCCGCCCTCACGAAACCCTTATTTACCAGGGTCTTAGCGCCAGTTTCCGCAAGATCGTTAGTTGCGGGCCTACTGCACGCTGTTCGCCGCATCGCTGGGTGCTGCACGGTGAGGACTTAGATCTTCGGGCGGCCGGTTATCGCGGTCGTGCAACGTTGTGTGCTAACCCTCACGCCTGCACCAGCGCTTAGTGGACCTGCACTAACTCGGCAGACGGGGGCGTGCCGGCAAGAGGTGCCGGCAGCCCCTGAGAGCGAGGAGGTCTGCCCATGTTTCCTGAGGCACGCGCCAACACGGTTCCGGCCGATCCAGGTCCGCCCGGTAGCAGGACGGTCAGTCGTCCGCGCCGCGGTGCCGACGAAGCCGGCAAGGTGTTGGTGCTGGTGAATGCGATCTTGATCGGGGTCCCCAGCGCCTATCTGGCGTCGGGGTCACTGGCGGTCACCGCGCTCACGGTGACAACCGCGTGCCTGACTGTCCTCTTCTACCTGCGGCTCGGTCGTCACGCCGCATGATGAGCCGCGTAGAGCACCGGCACCAGGCCGGTTAAAGAATCTTGACGAGCCGTTGCACGGCACCGTCACCTCGTTGCACTCCCCTGATAGAACCGAGGAAGCCCGCCGCCGGCGGGCTTCCTGGCAGTCCCGGCCGAGGGCCGGGCTGACCAAACCTCATCGCCGGAAGGAGACGTAATGGCTAGCCCATCTACGACACACCTCATCGAATGGAGGCCATTCCTATGGCTCGTACCGGCGACACGACACACGCGGTAACCGACCAGGCCCTACAGGAATTTCGAGCCTTCTTTCGGACGTACACCCTGCGGGTCGAGAGGTTCCTCGTGAACCAGGGCGCGACTCGACACGACGCGGAAGACGCTACCCAGCAGGCAATGCACGACTTGTATCGCCGCTGGACCCTGATCCGACAGCCGCGCGCATGGATCTTCAAGGCCGCAAAAGGTCACTTCCTCCGCAGCGTGGAGCGGCAGCGCCGGGAACAGTTGCACGACAACATGCAGCCCGTCTGCGACGACGCCGCCACTCGCACCGCCTGGAATGGCATGCCGCCCCGACGTTACGACCTCGACGGCGGCAGCGAGGAGACGCAGTGGGTCATCGCGCGGCTCCAGCAACTACCACCCGCTCAACGCCAAGTGATGGCGCTCAAAATAGACGGCTACGAGGCACCGGAGATTGCTGGCATGATCGGCAGCCCGGCCGAAACGGTGCGGTCAAACATCCGATACGCCCGCGCCCGACTGACCCAGGTGCTGCAGGCCGACCTGGCCGCAGCGCCAGCTCACGCAGGAGGCAGTCATGCTGAAGGACGAACAGTTTGACCTTGACGAGATCCTCGCGCGCGTCGCCGCGGACACCCTGGAGACGCTGCGCGCCACCACCGACATCGAGCGCCGCCTCCAGGAGGTGACCTCCACGTCACCCCGCCAGGAACGTAAAACCCGCGCCTTCCGCCGCTGCGGTGGGTCGGCCTCGTAAGGGGGCAGCGTCAGGGAGGGCAGCTCGTGGGCTGGCCCTCCCTGGCGTATCGGCCGCCACCGGCACTCGGCCGACCCACCGCTCGCCTTGCCGTATGACGAGGGCTTGACCACGACTTCAGCGTCAGCGCCAAACTTCGATCCGATGCTCTCCTCGGCCCCGCTTCAGTCAGGCGACCGGCGGACCCGGCCGAATCCGGTCGAGCTCAACAGCAATCTTCGGTGAGCTGGCCGCGGCGTACGCTACCCGCTCCGGACACCACTCGGTGAGTAGCTTCGCGCGCTTGTCGTTGTTACAGGCGCCGCAGGCCGGGACGAGATTCTCGGCGATATCAAGACCATCCCGGCTGATCGGACGAATGTGATCTGCCTGAGTGGAAGGCGCCCCGCAGTACGTGCAGTCTCCGAGGGCCAACTGCACCCGCTCCTGCTCAGTGACAGCGAGGGGCGTAAGCCGCGCAGCAGCGAGCCGGGCAGCCCTCTTCGCCGACGCCCGAGCCGCGTGAGCCTTGTCCGAGCAGCGGCAGCACAGCACCTTCTGCTCGCTGCCCTTCCGCTTGCTCGGAATCCATCGACGGCCACACCTGAGACAGGTGTTACCTCCCGGAGGCAGGAAGTCGTCTCCAGGCAACGGACTACGGCGAAAACTCAAGCGGTGACTCGCTGCGGCTTACCGCGCGCCGGCGAGCCCGGCGAAGTGCAGCACCAGGGCCTTGGACCCACGGGCCAACTGGTCGGCGAGCCGGTGAACACCTTGATGCTGAGGATTTCGGGCGATCCAGATGATGCTCAACTGGATGATCTTGTCGATGTCGCTCGGCCGCAGCATCACCGCGCCATCAGCACCCAGGTGCTCCGCCGGGCGGTGCTGCCACTACCGCCACCAGGTGCCAGTGCGCTGGTCGAACGACAGGTGCCTAGTGCCCTGGGGGTTGAGCAAAAAGATGGTGTTCGGGTCGTTGTCGACTGGCGCCCAGGGCTGCTCGTCGGACGCGGTCATCGTTCTCCTTCGGGTCATCCGGCGCTCGCGGCGATCAATCTACGCGGCACCTGCGACACGCACTGACACCGAGCGAGAACTTACTGACACGGCCTGAGAAGACGACTGCCATCCCGGCGAGAGATCCCAGACATCAGCGCCGCCCTGATCTGCCCGACACGGGCGCCCGCGCCGCTGGAAGAACACTTATGAAGGCATCATCTTGGCGGGGGCGATTCCTGGGAATCGCCCCCGCCCTTGGGGTCATCCGTCCGCGTCTTCGTCACGCGACGGATCAGGTCCTACGAACCTGATGTCCTCGGGCTTGATCACCAGCGGCACCCCCGAGTTTTCGAGGGCACCGACGATCTGCTCCACGAGACGGTCCTCCTCGGCACGCCGGCGATCTCTCTCTTCGTCCTCCATCTGTTCGGCAGCTCGGGCGGCCAACACCTCACGCAGCACCGTCACCTCAGGTGTCAACTCCAGCCAACCGCCGGCACGACCTTCCGCCCATTCGACCGACAGGCCGGCGTCCTGGGCCGCACGAACGGCGAACGCGAGCTGAATCAGTGCGTCCATCTGCGCGGCGGCAGCGGCCCGGGTCTGCTCGGCCAACTCGAACGCTCGACGCCGCCACTGGTCCACTGCTGTCGCGACGTTGAACGTGGCGGGATTGGAGGTCAGCTCCGTCCAGCTCCACAGGTCGAGCGCGGCGCCGATGGCCACGGCCTCGGTGAGCTTGGGCTCGCGGTGGCCCTGCTCAAGCTTCCAGATCGTCGCCTGGGTGCAAGGGTGGCCGAGATCCTTGATCCTCTGCGCTAGCTCGGCTTGGGACAGGCCCTTCGTTTCACGGATCTTGCGCAGGTTGATCGCGAAGTACTGCCCGACAGACCTATCGGCATCCAGCGTCGCCACACACGGGTCCCATCTTCCAGCGACTCCGAAATGGAGTCGGTCTTAACTTCCAACCGTAGTGTACGGTGCCTGGGAGTCAAGAACCAATCCGAATTGGAGTGACCGTGGCGAAGGAGTCGCAGGCCGCCGAGCGCCCGTACCTGCTCAGCCTCCGGGCGAGCATCATCCTGGCGCTGAGCGTGCTGGTCGGCAGCGCGGCTGCCGGGCTGACCATCGCGTCTGGTGGGGGCTGGGCGAGCGCCGTGCTCACTGGCGGCGTGGCGGCCGGCGGGGCGATCACGCTGTTCAACCAGATCATCGGTGATGGTGGCGATACCCGATGACCCCGCGCTCAGGTTCAGACGGCCGCTGATCTTGGGCATTAGCCCTCTCGCAGAGTCGGTTGAGTCGGCCGGGGGTGAACGTACGTCTCACCCCCGGCCGGATCGTTAAGCCCTGGTAGTGGCGCAGGCATCCGCCGCCAGCCGAGGAGATCGATCATGCACCAACGCTTGACCGCGCTGCTGGCCCTGCCGCTGCTGGCGCTGCCCGCCTGCACCACGCCCACCGCGTCGGCCGCCCCGCAGCCACCCGCCTCCACGCCCGTGCCGGATCAGTCCTACTACTGGCCAGGACAGGATGAGGTGATGGATACGGCCGACCGGATCGAGAGCGCCGCCGCGCACGGCTGGCCCCGATCGTGGGCCGGCGTGGAGAACGATCTGCCGGGCCGGTCCGTGGTCGTGCATCGCATTCCCACGCCCGGCATGGACGCCGAGATCCGCGCCATGGTGCCCCCCGGAGTGGGACTCCGATTCGTCGACGCCGTCTACTCCGCGCAGACCCTCGACGCCTGGCTCACGCGGGTCCGAGCCGACCAGACGTGGTGGGAGCGCCGCCACGGTGTGCTCATCCACAGCACGTACGCCGAGATGGGCGAGTGCGCGGTCTTGGAGACTGAGCACCCGGCCCGAGACGAGGCCCGGATCGCGGCGGTGGCGAGCCGGTCCCCGGGCTACCGGTCCATGTCTCTGTGCGTGCGGCAGGGCTACCCGTACGAACCGCTCACGCCCCCGACGTACCGCGACTGACACTCGCCAGCTCTACGCCGCGACGGCGGTCCCCGACCGGGGCCGCCGTCGTCCAGCGCCGTTTGGATCTGGTGACACGCTTCTTACCGGCACCCCAATACGCGAGCGTGCCTGCCTCTAACCTCCGTGGGTTACCCACAACGCCATCTCGCCCGGCGCCGGGGCGAGAACGAGCGCGCGCACTTGGTCGTGCTCGACGTGCCGGTGAACCTGCGCGCGATCGACCCGATCGGTACCAGCCAGGTCTGGGCAACCCTCACGCTCACGCAGGGGTAGAGGGAGTCCGGATCGCGGCGCTAACGCCGACTCGCCCAGCTCGACACCGACGACTATCGGCCGTTGCGGCTCTCTCAATCGCGCACATTCGCGTGATGACGCGATGTCATAGGGTTACCGGCATGGTCAATGTGGACGACGAACTGGACCACCAGGGCATGGCGATCGTACTGATCGACGCCTTTGCCGAACGCGACGCGGCAGGCCTGGCCGCGCTCGACGCCGCTGGCCGGGCAGCGCAGGTTCAGGCCCGGCAGGCGCTGTACGACTACGTCGACCGGATCTGGGAGGACGCCAAGGCCCGCGGCCTGGACCCGGCGGTCCGGCCGGACTGGAACGTCGTGGCCGGGCTGCGGGACCTGACCAACGCGCTGGTCGAGCAGGCCGGGCAGGCGCGAGCCGACGCCGGCGAGGACTGAGCAGCCGATGACCGACACCAACTCGCGTGATGCCGAGATTCGGGACCTGGTCGCCAGCACGGCGATGCTCGGCCGGGTGTCCGGGCGTGAGCCGTGGCGCGAGCTGCTCCTGCGGTTGACCGGAGGCCGGTGGCCGCGCCGGGCCGGCTGGCCGGTCGTGCCCCGGCTGGCCACGCCGTGGCAGGACACCGTCTCGAACGAGCGGATCGGCTGGCGGATGCGCGCGGCGAACCTACGCGGCCACGACCCCGATGACGCGTCCGTACGGGACGAGTTCGTGTTCGAGGTCGACTACCAGATATGTCGTCGGTGCCGGATCGGCTGGGTCGAGCAGCCGCACACCCTGCCGGCCTACCGCCGCCGCGGCCTAGCCGCCGCCGGTCTCGCGGCGCTGCGTAGGGAAAACCCCGGCTACGCCTGGCACACGCTCGGCGGGCACATCGACGGCTCGCCGGCGTTCTGGGACACCATCGGCGCCGACGTCCCGGGCGGCTACCGGCCCCGCCGGGTATGCGAGCACGTCACCGCCGGTGGCTGAACGCCCCCCAGGGCGTCAGAACGGCCCGTCCGTAGCTTCCAGCCCCAAAAACGCTAAGGAGTTGATCTAGCGGGAGGGTCGCTAGTGACTGTTCGAGAAACGATCGTTTTCCGAACAAGATCAAGATGTGTTGTCAGGGCGGGTGGATCGCGTCCGAAAAATCCGCCCGAGAAGTCAGCGTGCCCAACAACGCGACGGCGGGTTTGTTGGGCGGTCCGATCGGCCCGTGATCGAAGTCGTGCCAGATCGCCGATGTAGCCGCCAGGGTTCGCGGGATCGGTCACCCCGGCATCGTTGCGGTGGCGCCGCCCTGTCGCGCCCGGCGGCATGCCGGCCCCCGGCAAACGCTCGAACCCAAGCGGCACGTGCGACCTGGCGCGGCGGCCACGGTTCGTCGTACAGGGCGGTTAGGTTTCCCGCCGTGGACGACGTGAGTAGCCTGCGGTCCTCGGCGACCGCCTTCGCCGAGCAGCACGCCATGACCGTGGTGCCCGCCGTGCCGTTGCACGACCTCGGGCCCGAGGTGCAGCTCGACGCGGAGGTCATCGACCTGCCGGGCTTCCTGGCCCTGGCACAGCGGATGGGTGCGCCAGCCCTGTATCTGGAGGTCGACCCGTTTGACCCGGACCCGGACCTGGTGGCCGACCCGCCACGGCACCTGCTCGCCCGCCGCGGGCAGCTACACGGCATCGAGATGGCGTTCGTTGCTGGCGGCGTCGTGCACTTCTGGGAGCACACCGCGTCCTGGTACGCCGAGTGGGAGTATCTGCTCGCCGCCAGTCGAGCCGCCAGCCGTGGTGGGGATATCGATGACGACGACGACCGGCCGCGCTGGCTGAGCGAGAGCGAGAGCGAGGAACTGGCCGAGCCCGCCGTGCAGGCCCTGCTCGCGATGCCCGAGTTCCGCGCCGAGAAGCCCGGCGGCGGCCGGTACCGGTTCGCGCAGCAGAACCTGCCCGCCGACATCGACGAGCGGGTCACCCGCACGGCGGTGCGGCTGGCCTGCGACCGCGCCGACGAGCTGACCCGGCAGCGGTACGCCGACATCGACGACCACTACGAGCAGCTCGCCGCCGGCCTGCTCACTGACCCGGCCTACCAGCGCGCTGGGTCAGCCGCCGCCCGCAAGCAGGTCGCCGAGCGGTACCTCACTACCTGGGCCGACGGCTGGGCTCCTCCCACCGTCGCCCGCGAAGAGCTCTACGCCCGCGCCCAGCGACTGGCCAAGACAGCGGCCCGCCCGCCAGCGCTGTACTGACCGGCACCCCGGGGGGCGGGGTGCCGGTCCTGATCCCCCGACTCACCCTCACGGCATCATCCGGTACGCACCGTCGGATGCCGGCGAGGCGTGCGTAGAGCTTCTACGCGCGGAGCAGACGGTTGATCCTGGCGAAGAGTTGAGAGAACCGCTCGATGACGTCGTCGTCGATCTCGTTGCGCAGCGCCGTGGCCGAGCGCATCAGGTAGCTGGCGGGCTGGTAGTGGTCGAACCGGCCGCCCAGCGCAACCTCGACCTGCTTGACGATTCGACCGCCGCCGCTGAGCTTGCGCTTCGTTACGGTGCCGACCTTGCTCTCCTTGAGCAGCTTCAGGTACCAGTCCGGCTCGAACAGGTCCTCGATGTCCGCCTCCGGCGTGGCGGTGATGTCGGTGAGCGGGATGAGGTTGTCCTTGGGCAGCAGCCCGCGCTGGACCATGTTGGTGATCTTCTGATTGCCGCCGGCGGCGACGTCCATGATGACGGCGACATTCAGGTCGCTGGCTCCCAGCAGCGCGATGAAGGTGGGGACCTTGTCGAGGCCGCCGACCGGGGTGATTGTCCATCGAGGGTCGAGAGGGGTCTTGCCCTTCTCCCGGACCAGGTCGCTCATGACGGTGAGGTAGGCGACGTCGGCCGGCCCTTCAACGGCGAGCTGATCGGGGCCGACGATCAGTGCCTGGGACATGTCCACGCCTAGGGCGCCGAGGAGCGGGAAGACCGTTTCGGGGCGGGCGGCCCAGACGTCGTTGCTGACCTGGGTGCCCTGGCGGGGGATGTCTTCGACGGTGCGGCACCGCTCCAGGTGACGAGGCTGGATCATGAACAGCGAGTGGGTGGTGTAGATGACCTGGTGGCCAGTGGCCAGCCGCTCATCGATGTAGCGAAGCAGATCGCGCTGCGCCTTGGCATGCAGGTTCAGGCCGGGCTCGTCCAGCAGGATTACCCGGCGCTCTTCCTTGGCGTACTCCGAGAACGCGGCGAGGAAGGAGAAAAACCAGATGAAGCCCTTCGAGCGCTCCGCCATGTTGAGGGTGACCCGGTGGGTTGCGTTGCGGACCCGGATCTGCAGCCACGGCTCGGGCTGATTCGGTCGCTGCGGCCCGGGACGGGATTCGATGTCCAGCTCGACGGACAGGTCCTGGTTCTGCGTCCAGTACTCGAACAGCTCGTCGGTGAGCTGGTTTGCGGCGGCCTCCAGTGACGCCTTGCGGGCCTCGTAGTCCGCCTCGGCGAACTCCTCACTGGCCACACCGGCCAGCCGCAGCAGCGCCAGCGCGGTGCGCTCTCCCGGCTTCAGCTGGTTCTCGTCGGTGTTCTGCAGGCGCTCGATGGAGACGCTGCCGGGGAGCACACTGTACTCGTCGAAGTACTGGATCTTTGGGAGCTGGCCGAAGAGGATCGTCCTAGCTTCGCTTTCCAGGTCGCGCTCATCCAGGTCGTCGGCAAGGTTGGTGGCGGCCGCCGGTGGTTCTTCCTCGGCGCGCAGCGCGTCGACAGTCTCGCCGAGTGTCTTCTTGGCGTACTTGCCGCGGTCGAGCCCGGCCTTTTCTACCAGGTGACCGATTGCCCTGGCCTCATCGATGATCGGCCCCGACCACCAGGTCTCCGCGCTGCCGTAGCGACGAGTGACCTTGACATGCGTGACCGTTACGGAGCCCTTGCCGAACTTCGCCTCCACCGCGGCGACGTCGTCGAGATCGAGTGCGAAGGTCAGCTCGATGGGCTCCACCGAGCCGATCTGCGCCTTGTCTCGGTTGTAGCTGCTGCGCGGATAGTCTCGGAGGGGCTCGAACGTTGTCGGGTGGCCGCTGGGCAGCGGGTTGAAGCGGTAGATGGCCTCCAGCACGGCGGTCTTGCCCGCCTCGTTCTTGCCTACCAGGGCCGTCAGGTGATCGTCGACGAGGAACTCGCCGGAGTCGGTGAGGCTCTTGTACTTGGTGATCTGCGCCTTGGTTACGCGCATCCGTCCATCCTCGATTGATCTTCATGTTATTGCGTGTATCCGCAGCGTAGTGAGCGATGCCGACATCACCTCGAACTGTTTGCGCTGTCCCAGTCGATAACTACCCTTATCCGCTGAGTACGCCTAGGATCTCAGCGGATAACGCCTCTGGGGCGTGGCTGGAAGCCCGGCCGAAACTCAGCGGATAAGAAGGACGGTGCGCCGATGGCCCGGACCGCGACCGCGACGGTCGTCCCACTGCGATCCGACGGTCCGGCCGCGACCGCCGACCGGGCCCTCGCGGCGCTGCACCGACACCTCGACCGGTGCGCCCTCGCGGCCAACACGACCAAGGCGTACCGGGCACGCGCCCGCGCCTACGTCGACTGGCTCACCGAGCACGCCAGCGCGCACCCAGACGCGTTCGTCGACCAGGTCGGCGCCGAGGCCGCCGTCACCGCCTGGCGCCGTCACCTCATCGCCACCAAGGCCAGTCCCTCTACCGTCAACCAGGCCCTCGCCGCCGTCGACCTGCTCTACGAGGTCGGCGCCGGTCTGCGGCTGAAGGTCAAGCGGGCCCGGGTGCTCCGCCCGGGCGAGCCGGACGCGCTTACCCCGAAGGAGCAGGGCGCGGTGGAGCGCGCCGCAGACCGTCGGGGTCTGCGCGACGCCGCCATCGTGGCCGTACTGCTCTACACCGGCGCCCGCGCGGAGGAATGCGCACGGCTTGACGTCGATGACCTCGCCATCACCGCCCGCACCGGCACCATCCGCCTACACGGCAAGGGGGACGAGGTCCGCCGGGTCCCGGTGCCGGCCCAGGCCCGCGACCGACTCACCGCCTGGCTCCGCCACCGCGGCGGGGAGCCGGGACCCCTGTGGACCGGACAACGCGGCCGGCTCACCACCTCCGGCATCACCCAGATTGTCCTCGCCGTCGGCATCGACGCAGGCCAGCCCGGGCTGCGCCCGCACCGGCTGCGCCACACCTACGCCACCCGGCTTCGCCAAGGCGGCGCCGACCCGGCCCAAGTTCAAGCCCTGCTGGGCCATGCCTCCCTCGATACCACCGCCCGCTACTTCCGAGCGGGCGTTGCGGAGCAGGCCGCTGTGGTGGAGAGGATCTTCGACTGAGGGCTTCTCTGGGCGGGAATCCAGGGGTGGCCCTGGTTGGTGCGCCGCCTGGCCAGCGGGTATGGCATGGCTACGCGCTTCGGGGCCCTTCGCCGCACACTCTCCACTCGGTGACCGATAGGCCCACCAGCTTGGCCACACCTGCCGGAGGCGATACCGTCGCTCCCTCGACGCCCGTGTACAGCGCCTATTCGTCGCAGCCGTAGCCGTCATCGTTCCGATCAAGTTTGTAGATGTCGTCGCCGATCACCTTTACGGGGCCCTTGACGTAGGCGGGTCCGTTGCCGCTGCCCCCCGCGCAGTCCACGTCGCTTGCGATCGGCACACAGCCGCTGTAGTTCGGGTCGCAGTTGCTCGTCCCGACTGCAATAACCTCGGTTACGGGCTTCGTCGTGACCTGTGCCTTGATCAGCTTCCTTGCTGTCTCAACCCCGTCGGTGACGGTCACCTGGTAGGTGAGCGTCTTGACGCCGCCAATCCCGCGTGTCCGTACCTTCGTGGTGCCCTTCGGTATCGACGAGTCTTTGACCTGCCTGGTCTGGTACGGGATCGGTTCGGTTTCGGTGACTGTCCGGAATTCCACCACGGCGCGGGGGGTCGGTGTGATCGTGGGCGACGGACTGGCGGCAACCGTCGCAGCGATGCTGGTTGCGCCACTGGTAGGAGCTATCGCTCCATTTGCCGAGCCGTCGATGGCCGTGTTTACGGCTGCCGCGCCGAGCCCGAGCGCTGCCAGGATGGCAGCGCTGACGGTGATGGATCGTAGGTTCCCGCCGGGCTTCTGATGGTCTTGGGTGGTCACCCCGACAAGTGTGGCCAATAACCGCCAGTATTTGGCCCAGGGGGCCCGATCGCCACGATGTACCGGCTCCTGCAGGAGCTCCGGCAGGTCAAGGCCCGGCGCTGCCCGCCGCAGTTGGCTCAGCAGCGCCTGGCCTCACAGCTCACCGCTGGCACCCGGCCCGAGCGTGATCTCACCCTGCATCACCGTCTGCTGACCCCGCGCGACACATGAGGTGACCCGCTGCGCCACACCTACGCCACCTGGCTCCGGCAAACCTGCCAGCTCAGGTCCCCCTGCCCAACCTCGACGTGTCGGTTCTACTCCTCGGCTGCGGGCAGCGGTTGGTCGGCCGTGCCCTGGTCGTCCTTGGCCTTCTTTCCCTGCTTCTCCTGCACGCTCAACGTGGTGAAGTTCTGGTCCTCCCATCTCTCGATCGACCAATAGGCAACGAGTGCGCCCACGACCAAGGAGATGAGGACCGCCAGCCACAACGGGAGGTCCGCCAGACAGGTGACCACCATGCTGGTGGAGAACAGGGCTACCCCGGTTAGCGCGGCGGCTGCTGGCACCTTGATGTAGAAGCTCGGACTGGCCGTCGCCATCGAGAAGATCAGCACGCCGGTACCCAGCGCGATGACGGTGAAGATGATGACGAGGATGACGTTGGGGATCTCGGCGGTTCCCACGGTGGGGTAACTCCTTCGACTCTCCGTAACATGGCAAATGCGCTCAGCTTTTATACACTTCGATGAAGGGCCCGGGTAGAGACCGGTATGCGGGCCGACCGTGCCGGCAACCCGTCTGCCGACCCTGGACGGCGCGCGATGACGCGGAATCAGAGCGCGTCGACGTCGGGGAGTTGGGCGAGGACTTCTGCCGGGGCCGGCTCGACAGGCAGGGGTTTGGGTTCGGTGTGCTTGTCCGGGCTGCACCGGCTGAAGGGCCCGTACTCGGCGGCGAGCGCGGCGAGGTGGGGGTCGAGGTGGTCGCGCCACCAGATGCTCATGCCGGTCTGTGGGTCGGAGACCCGCAGCGTTTCCCAGGCCCGCCATAGTGCGTACAGGCGGGAGATCGCCTCAGGGGCCCACCAGCGTGGGCATCAGTTCACCCCCGGAGGTAAGTCCGGTGGCCAGCCCCGCCGAACAGGCCGCCGTCGTCGAGCGGATCTTTGATTAGCGGACGGTCACCCGAGGACCGATAGGTAGACGTAGCTGCCAGGCGGAGCGTCGGCCCATGAGATGCGACCAGTCGTTCGGTGGTTGGACTCCCAGGACATTCGTTGGATCAGGGGAGCGGCCCGATGAGCTGCACGAACGCAGGTTGGAACAGCTGTATCTCTCCTGACCCTCAGCTCGGCCACCTCGCTGTGTGCCTCGCCGCCTTGGTGATGGAATTTTCGGCGTGAACTCGAAGTGGGCTAAGTGGCGAGACATGGGTGAGAGCCGGCAGGTACGGAAGGACTGACATGGGGCGAGTTGGTGGGTGTGCCGTACATGCTGGTTGATCAGCGGATTGTCGCAGAGCAGGAATCGGATGCCTGGTACGTGGAGGCTTCTCTGGTAGACCACTCCTTGTTCACGGTCCTCTACGACCGGCATGCGGCGGCCCTCTACCGGTACGCCCACGGACGGGTCGGTGCCGACGTCGTGGATGACTTGGTGTCCGAGACTTTCTTGGTCGCCTTCCGCCGCCGTCACCGCTACGACGTGTCCCGGCCGGATGCGCGGCCGTGGTTGTTCGGGATTTTGACCAAGGAGATCTCGCACTATCGGCGGCGTGAACGGGCGCACTACCGGGCGATGGCTCGCTGCGGCCCGGTCGATGTCGTTCCCGATTCGGCGGAGCAGGCGGTGGCGGGCGCGGCAGCTCACGCGCTGCGGGCGCCGCTGGCGCGGGCCTTGGCCGACCTGCCGGCCAGAGACCGCGATGTCCTGCTGCTCATCGCGTGGGGTGGGCTCAGCTACGAGGAGACCGCCCAGGCAATCGGCATCCCGGTGGGAACAGTGCGGTCACGGCTCAACCGTGCCCGACGCAAGGTCAGCAGCGCGCTCGGCGGCGACGACCCGACGCGCGCGGTAGAGGAGACGATGTGAACGACCGGCAGCTCATTGATCAGGTTAGGACGTTGCTCGAACCAGCAGAGCCGCCACCGCACCTACGGGGCAAGGTGAACCGAATGATCGCCGGTACCGCAAGGCCGGCGCGGGCGCGGTCCTGGAGACTTGCCACGGTCGGTGCTACGGCGACCGTCGGAGTGCTTGCGCTACTGGTCAGCTCGGTGGTGAGCATCGATGGAGAACCGCCGGCTGCCACTGCCCAGGCAGCGGAGATCCTCCACCGGGCCGCTGACACTGCTCGGGCCGACCGAACTCCGGCCCCCCGCGGCGACCAGTTCATCCTGACCACGACGAAAGGCTTCGCCCCCGTCGCCGGACAAGACGAGCCCGCGACGACTCTCACCCGCTCGTGGAAGTCCGTTGACGGCACCCACGACAGCATGATCTGGGAAAGCGACCCGCCGGCCAGCGGCCGCCAGTCAACGGTGATACCCGGTTGCCGCAACGGGCGGGCCAAAGAGTGGGGGCCGGACGGCAGCCTGTTGAACTCCACCCGGCCGTGCACGCCAACCCCGGCCTATCTGAAAAATCTGCCGACCGACGCCACCAGCATGCTCAACTATCTGCGGCGGATGAATGGCCGCACCACGGCGAGCGACGAAGAGACCTTCGCCAACGTGGGAGAGCTGATCCGCGGATACCCGCCCGCACAGTCACGGGCCGCCCTGTACGAGGCGGCCACAAAGATCCCCGGAGTAGTGGCCTCTCGGTCCATGACGGACGCTGCAGGCCGCTCCGGCACCGCAGTGTCCCTCGTGGGAAACATCGACCGGTACGACCTCATCTTCGAGCCACAGACCTACCGGTTCCTCGGCTGGCAGGTCGTACCAAAGGACGAGAGCCGTGGGCCAGTCCGCTCGCAGGTGATCTTGAGCGTTGCCATCGTCGACCGTGCCGGTCAGGTCTCGTAGCACCCAGACGAGACGTCGACGACGAGCAGGGGGGCGGCCGCCGGGGCGATGGCCGCCCCCCCTGCTCACGGTCAGACGATCACCGGAAGTACTGGAACGGGCTGCTGCCGCCCCCGATCGACGAGCCGTTCTGGTTGAAGGTGTCGACAAGGGTGTAGCCGTATCCGTCGCCCGACGTGCTGTGGGTGGCGAGCGGGTACTGGCCGAGGTGGTCCGTCACGACGGTGTACTTGTACTTCAGGTCGCCGTTGTAGTTGATGTAGACGCGAGCGGTTCCGTAGTGCTGAGCGTTACCGCCCCATGAGTTGACGTAGAAGTCACCCTTTAACTGGCTGTTGGTCCAGCTGACGCAGACGCCCAAACTTCCGGTGTTCTTGCAGCCGCCCCCGCGCGCGAAGGGTTTCACCGACTCCTGCATCTCGGCTGCGATCTTAAGCGCCTTCTCCGACGGCGGCGGCGGGTTCTTCTCCACCCAATACGTGACGCCGCTGCTGGGAACCACCGGAGCCTTGTCGCTGGCGTGCGCGGCAGTAGGGACCGACAGCGCGGTTAGAGCGGTGGTCAGCGCCAGGATCAGGGCCATACTTAACTTGCGCAGCACAAATACCCCCATAGAAGTAGATCACTCCCCGGCGAAGTGAATCTACCTCACTCTTGCTCATCGACACTGATTATTTACTCAGGGTGACGAAGATGTGAATGCCTGATCATCACGCAACGTTCAGGTCCGACATACACCCAGACCGGTGTCGACGTACGAGGGCTGGAAGACCGGCGAAGCTTGGTGGCGGCGTGGCTGAGGGCCCACGTTCCCTCAGCACGATGAACCCCCGGTGGAGTTCTGTACCGGCCACCGGGCCGTGCCACCGAGTCAGATGTCGTTACGCGTCGGGAAGCTGCGCGAGGACCTCCGGGGGTGCGGGTTCGACCGGCAGAGGGCGGGTGTCGGTGTGTTTGTCAGGACCGCACCGGCTGAAGGGGCCGTACTCGGCGGCGAGCGCGGCGAGGTGTGGGTCGAGGTGGTCGCGCCACCAGATACTAATGCCGGTCTGCGGGTCGGACACCCGCAGTGTTTCCCAGGCCCGCCACAGCGCGTACAGGCGGGAGATGGCTTCGGGGTGGGCCCACCAGCGTGGGCACCAGTTCACGCCGGAGGTGGGTCCGGTGGCGAGGCGCCGCTCGACGACGTGGGCGAGGTAGCCCCCGACGAACGCTTCCACGTTGCGGTAGACCGGCTCCGGGTCGGCCGGTTCGGCGGCCGGCGGTTCGGCGGTGGGCGGGGTCGCGCCGGGGTCGCCGGCGATCTGCCCAAGTAGGGCGCTGAGGTCGGCGACCGGATCGTCAACCGGTCCGGGGGTCGGCGTGGTCATGGGGTCGGCTC
>NZ_SMJY01000390.1:0-1350 GCF_004348355.1 Micromonospora sp. KC721
GTGACGGCGTGGGGTGGGGCGGGCCGGTCGCTCCGACCGACCCGGTGTCTTGGCCGCCGGCGCGGCGCCGACCTTCCAGGTGACCGATCGCCCGTCGACCGTGTCGTCGGCGTTGCCGGTCAACGCCACCGGGAACTGTGCGGCCAGCATCGCGAGGCACACCCCGACCTGGTACGTTCTGCCGCTTCCGGATGCCGCCTTGATGCAAGCAGTGTGGGCGATGGCGACCATGACCAGCAGTCAATGATCAGTCACAGCGATGTCGCCGATCTTACCGGCCCGCTCCCGTTCGCTGGCGCCGGAAAATGAGCGTGGTCGATAATCCGAGAGTCGGGCCGAGGTGCCGCACGGTTCACCCGCCAGCCCGACCGGTGCAGGGCCGGCGCGGCGGCTCAAGCGCCGATGCCGCTGCCGACGACCACCGCGTGTCCGTCCATCCCGACCGGCCTTCTGCGGATGTGGAAGATCAGACTACAGGCATGGAACATGGCGGAGGTGGCACAGGATGAACGCTCGCAGCGCGCGGATCGCGTCGCTGGCCGACGCGGCGATCACGCTGCTCGCCGAGGGCGGCATGCGGGCGCTCACCCACCGGGCGGTGGACGCCCGGGCCGGAGTGCCGCTCGGCACCACCTCGGCGTACCTGCGCACGCGGCAGGCGCTGATCGAAGCGGTGGTGCGGCGCCTGGCCGAGCTGGACCGGGTCGACCTGACCGAGCGGGAACTGCCCACCGGGGCGCCGCTACCGGGCCCGCCGCCCCGGCTGACCGCCGCCGACCTCGACCGGCTCGCCGTCGGCACCGCCGAGGTGCTCGACCGGTGGCTCACCACCGGCCGCGACCGCGCCCTCGCCCGGTACGCCTGCCTGCTGGAGGCCGTCCACCGTCCTGAACTGCGGCCCATCCTGGAGCACGGCACCGCACTGCGGGAACAGGCCCGGGCGCTGCTGGCCGGCGCCGGGGCGACCGACCCACGGCGGCAGGGTGACCGTTTCGTTGCCTTCGTCGACGGGCTGCTCTTCGACCGGCTGGTGGGTGCCGGGGCGCTCAGCGCCCCACCGCCCGGCAGCCCGGAGAGCCGCGCGGACCTGCGGGCGGCCGTCCGTACCCTGTTGCACGCCTTCACCGGCACCTGACCGGGCCGGCGAGATCCTCCGGCCGAAACCGGGGCGCCGTCGTGCGGAACTGTCACCCCTTGTCCCAGAAGGGCGATGGGCAGCCGTCTTCACGGCGAACCGCACCACCACAAGGCGTACGCGGCGCGGGCCGCCGGGGGCTGGCGAAGCTGACCCGCCGGGCCCGGCTACGGTGGGGCCCGAGCTGGTGGGAGGGGGCGGCGATGCTCCGGTGG
>NZ_SMJY01000391.1:0-1344 GCF_004348355.1 Micromonospora sp. KC721
GGCGGGTGCCGGTCTGGCCGGTTTGGGGCCGCCGGTGAGGACGAGTTTCGACAGGGCGAGGAACGCCAGCGCGGGCACGGAGGACAGCAGCCGGGAGGAGAAGCTGTCGTTGGCTACCGCGATCTGCGCGGCCAACGAGAGCGCCACGGCGGCGATCAGGATCGACAGCGGGTAGAGCACCGGGGCGTGCGGGTCGCGTCGGCGTCGGCGGCGGATGACCAGCAGCGCCGCGGCGGGGGTGAGTTCGGAGATGACGGCGTTGGACCAGCCGAACCATTCCCCGGTGCCGTGTGGGGCGTGGATCATCGTCCAGTCCTTGACGTGGGTGAACGACGCAGCACCAGCCATCCCGCCGACGGCGAGGAGGATGACGACCAGGGCGACGGCTTCCAGCCGTTCGGAGTTCAGGGCGCGGCGCACCGGGTCACCTCCTGATCGGCCGAGTCGGACACCGGGGCGGGGCGGAGCCAGGCCCGCAGGTTGCGCAGGTAGACCGCGCCGTAGACGAAGCAGGAGACCAGGAACCCCCACTGTTCGGTGACGATGGAGTAGGCCAGCCACAGCACTTGGGCGGCGAGGCCGACGGCCCAGCCGGTCCACGACTTCTTGCCGGCGAGGTAGAGGCCGGTGACACCGACGGCCATCAGCAGCCAGGACCACACCTGCGGGTTCATGCGGCCCACCCCCACATTTCGGCGTCGTCGGCGGCGATCTCGGCGTGCCGGGCGAGAGCCGCGGCAACGATGGCGTCGGCGTGGGTGTCGGGGGCGCAGTAGGGGCAGGTCTGGTCGGGGTCGGTGTGGGACAGGTCGAGGCAGATGCGGCGAATCGGGCGCAGGGTGAGTCGACGGGCAGCCATCACAGGACTCCTCGTTGCGGGTCGGGCAGGGTCAGCGGTGGGTGGGCTTGACGTGGACGCGGATCCACTCCGGCGGCTCACCGGTGGAAGCGACGGCTTCCGAGAGGCAGCGCCACAGCGCCCACGCCTCGTTCGGGGTCAGGTACATGCGGCGCCGGCCGGCACCGACGGCGACGTAGAGGTCGGCGTCGGGAGTGACGCGGACGGTGACCGGGACGGATGCCTTGTCGACGTGCGGGGCGCGCAGCCGGTAGAACCTGCGCGGTTCCTCGGTCGGCTCGTCGGGTGGGTCGGCGTAGGGCATCCGGACCGGAGCCGTGTCGGGCAGCTCGTGGGCGGTCATCGCGGGTCACCTCCGTTCGGGGTGGTGCCAAGGTCGAGGGCACTGAGCAGCGACGGCGGCAGCAGCGGCGCTGCCTGCTTCGGCGGGGTGGGCCGGTAGGTGCGGCGCCCGTTGCCGCTGGCCGGGACCGCTGGGGCCGGGG
>NZ_SMJY01000392.1:0-1253 GCF_004348355.1 Micromonospora sp. KC721
CCCTCGCCCTGGCCGCGTTGATCATGAAGTTGCCGGCCGTCCTGAAGATCCACAGCGCCGCCAACTTCATGATCAGCCGGGGTCTGGGCGAGGAGGCGGGTGAGGGTGGTGTGGGCGGCGCGGACGGAGACCTGCTGGCCGACGATCGCGCGGACCGCGATCTCGAAGCCGTCCACGGCGCGGGGCAGGCGTACCCCGGGTTCCGCGCCGACCGCGCCGGCGAGCGCGGGATCGGCGGCCAGCACCGCGTCGACAGCCTCCGGATCCGCGTCCAGGTCGAACAGGCGGCGGCAGCGGGCCACGGCCGGGGCCAGGTCCCGCATGTCGGCCAGCCGCAGCGTGGCCTGCACGTGGCCGGCGAGCGGGGTCAGCGCCACCTCCCCGGTGCCGTGCGGCAGCCGCAGACCCCGGCGGTACGTCCCGTCGCGTATCTCCTCCACGCCGGGCAGCGCGCGGACCGCGAGGAAGTCCAGCAGCGCGGCGGCGTGCAGCGGCGGCCGGTACGCCAGCCGCAGCGTGATCGTCCCCGCGCCGGCGGCGGCCGGACGCCGACCCCGGGCCGCCCGCAGCCCGGACGGAACCGTGCCGTAGACCTCGCGGACAGTGTCGTTGAACTGCCGTACGCTGCCGAAACCGGCCGCGAACGCGATCTCGGCCAGGCCCAGTTCGGTGGTCTCGATGAGGGTGCGGGCGGTCTGCGCGCGTTGTGCCCGTGCCAGGGCCAGCGGACCCGCGCCCAGCTCGGCGCGGAGCATCCGGTGCAGGTGCCGCTCGGTGTAGCCGAGCCGGCTGGCCAGCCCCGGCACGCCGTGCCGGTCGACCACCCCGTCGGCGATCAGCCGCATGGCCCGCCCGACCACGTCGCCCCGGACGTCCCACTGGGGTGAGCCGGGCGCGGCGTCCGGGCGGCACCGGCGGCAGGCCCGCAGCCCGGCGCCCTGCGCGGCGGCGGCCGACGGGAAGAAGCGGACGTTGCGTCGCTTCGGCGTCGTCGCCGGGCAGGAGGGCCGGCAGTAGATTCCGGTCGAGGTCACGCCGGTGTAGAACCAGCCGTCGAAGCGCTGGTCGCGGCTGTCCACGGCTCGGTAGCACCGTTCGAAGTCCAACTCCACGCCACGATGATGCCCGCAGCTCAACCCCACCGGCTCGCGGGAATCGGACCTGGCGGTGGCGCGACCGCCAGGTCCGATTCCGGCCGCCGGACGGCGGTCAGCGGTTTGGCGTCGAAGACGGCCGTGGGGCGGGTGGTGCGG
>NZ_SMJY01000393.1:0-1226 GCF_004348355.1 Micromonospora sp. KC721
GCCGGTGAAGGCACAATGAGCGAAGGCCGCGCGGATGGCTTTGATCGACACAATCAAGACATCTGCGCGGCCGTCCATGTCAGGGTCAAGCCGCCACACCGACCGGCTCTACTGTGCACAAGGTCGTTAGAACCTCGATGCAGACAGCGTCTTGACACAGAGAGGAGCCATGAGCGTGCACCGTCGCCTCGCCCTCGTCGCAGTCTTCCCGCACCGACGGGGTACCGGCCTCATCGGCGTGAAGCCAGTCGACCCGAAGTCGTGCCGGTCACGGTCGCCGGCGCAGGCCCGGCCCGCCACGCCGACCGGCCGCACGGCACCCGTTGCACCGCCGGGACGAACCTCTTGTCCAGACCCTGGTCCGGGAGCCGCCTACAAGCGGGGCCCCGACCCGATGCCGAGCAACGAGAACGCGGCCACTCCCGAGAATCGGGTCGCCGCCCGGCCGGCCGGGCGACCAGCAGAGCGCAATCACATGCGTAAACCCTTCCGGCCGTCACCACCGATGCTCGCCCCGGCCGACATCCCGAACCCGCTCGTGACCGTGCGCCAGCCCAGGTCAACGCCGGCCGACCACCCCGGGCACCCACCTCGCCAAAGAAGATCTACAACGCCGACCACAGTGGACTATTGCCGTACCTGACGCACCGGCATTCCGACCATGATCCAGACCAGGCGACACGCAAACGCCCTGGTCGGCACGGAACGGCACGAACCCCCGCCGAAACAGCACAGTGACAGCGGAGCACCATCGGAGCACCAGATCCCAGAGCCTGGGAAGATCCGTCCCAAGGTGTAGAAGCAATCAAGGCCGTGACCTGCGTTTCCGCTGGTCATGGCCTTGATCGTGAAGTGCGCCCGAAGGGACTCGAACCCCTAACCTTCTGATCCGTAGTCAGATGCTCTATCCGTTGAGCTACGGGCGCTTGGTGCTCGGCCAGTCTACACAACCGGCTTTTGCGCGGAGACTCCGGGATTCGAACCCGGGAGGGGCTTTAAAACCCCAACCGCATTAGCAGTGCGGCGCCATAGACCAGACTAGGCGAAGTCTCCCCGGTGGCCGCTGCGGACCACCGGGGCCGAGGATACAGGGCCGCCCCCGTCCCGGGCAAAGCGACTACCGCAACGGAGGCGTTTCCACCGTGTGCGAGGTCACGTTCACGACTACGCTGCATCGATATGCAGGAGCAGACGCCGAGCGAGCCGCCCCGCCGCGAGCCCTCCTC
>NZ_SMJY01000394.1:0-1199 GCF_004348355.1 Micromonospora sp. KC721
CTAGTGCCTCGTCTTTGAACGTTGATCGTGTAATCCGTCGGTTCTGAGGACGGATCGGGCAGGCTGTCTCCCGACGTTCATGGGAGGTGGTGGCCGGTGGGCAGACGCCCGGAGGTGTTCGTCCGGCAGGTGTCGATGGCTGAGGGTCAGCGGTTGCAGCGGATCACCCGCACGGCGAAGGACCCGGTGAAGCTGCGGCGGGCGATTGTGGTGCTGATGTCGGCCCAGGGGCAGCCGGCGCCGGACATCGCTCACTTGCTCAAGACCAGCGAGGACTACGTGCGGGACGTGATCCACGCGTTCAACGAGCGGGGGTTTACCGCGCTGGACCCAAAATGGAGCGGGGGCGCACCGAGACGGATCGATGAGCAGATCCGCGACTGGATCTGCGTCATCGCCCGGTGCGACCCCCGTTTCCTCGGCCGGCCGTTCTCCTGCTGGTCCCTGGCCAAGCTGCGCGACTACCTGATCGACGCCGGTTACGTCACGGCGATCAGCGTCGAGACCGTCCGCCGGATCCTGCACGAGCGCGGGGTGTCGTGGCAGGCCACCAAGACGTGGAAGGCCAGCACAGACCCCGACTTCACGACCAAGATGCGCCGGATCCTGGACCTCTACGACCACCCGCCCGCCGACGGCAGGGTGATCTGCGTCGACGAGTTCGGGCCACTGAACCTGCAACCCCGTCCCGGCCGGGCCTGGCGTCCGCAGCGCCAACCAGTTCGGCTGAGGGCCACCTACACCCGTGACCAGGGCGCCCGGCACATGATCGCCGCCCTGGACCTGAGCACCGGACGCCTGCACTACCGCATCCGGGACCGCAAACGCTGGCGCGAGTTCCTCGGCTTCCTCAAGACCCTGCGCCGCCGCTGGCCCGGCGACAAGCTCTACCTGATCGTGGACAACTTCTCCCCACACAAGCACCCCGAGGTTCGCGCCTGGTGCACTGCCAACCAGGTGGAGCTGGTGTTCCTGCCGACCTACGCGTCCTGGCTGAACTGGATCGAGGCGGAGTTCGCCGCGGTGCGGTACTTCGCCCTCAACGGCACCGACCACCGCAGCCACGCCGAACAGGATGCCGCCATCGGCGACTACATCCGCTGGCGCAACCAGCGAGCCCGACCGAAATCCGGATTCGCCGCCGACTCCAAGATCCGCCACCCGGATTACCCGTTCAAGGCTGCATGACGGGGCACTAG
>NZ_SMJY01000395.1:0-1176 GCF_004348355.1 Micromonospora sp. KC721
CCCCCGGGGTGGGCGGACCACCGCCGCACCACCCCCGCCATGGCCGCCCGTCGCCACGGTGACCGGCCGGATGTCCGCGTCCGGCCGGCCGACCCGTCAGCTCAGTCCACCGAAGAGGGTGGTCACCGAACCGTCGTCGAAGACCTCCCGGATCGCCCGGGCCAGCAGCGGCGCGATCGACAGCACCGTGATCTTGTCGAGCTGCTTCTCCGGCGGCAGCGGCAACGTGTTCGTCACCACCACCTCGCTGATCGGGCTGTTCTTCAACCGCTCGGTCGCCGGATCCGAGAGCAGGGCGTGGGTCGAGGCCACCACGATCTCCGCCGCCCCCGACTCCTTCAGGATCTCGGCCGCCTTGGTGATCGTGCCCCCGGTGTCGATCATGTCGTCGACGATCAGGCAGACCCGACCCTCCACCTCACCGACCACCCGGTTCGCCACCACCTGGTTCGGCTTCATCGGATCCCGGGTCTTGTGGATGAACGCCAGCGGGCAACCGCCGAGCCGGTCCGTCCACCGCTCCGCCACCCGCACCCGACCCGAGTCCGGCGCCACCACCGTCATCGGCCGGCCCGCGAACTTACGCTCCACGTACGCGGCCAGCACATCCATCGCGAAGAGATGGTCCACCGGCCCGTCGAAGAAGCCCTGGATCTGCGCCGTGTGCAGGTCGACGGTGAGGATCCGGTTCGCGCCCGCCGTCTTCAACAGGTCGGCCACCAGCCGGGCCGAGATCGGCTCCCGGCCCCGGTGCTTCTTGTCCTGACGCGAGTACGGATAGAACGGCAGGACCACCGTGATCCGCTTGGCCGAACCCCGCTTCAGCGCATCCACCATGATCAGGGTCTCCATGACCCAGGTGTTGACCCCGTGCGTGACGGACTGCACCACGAAGGCGTCCGAACCACGCACCGAGTCCTTGAACCGTACGAAGATCTCACCGTTGGCGAAGTCGTACGCGTCGGCCGGCGTCGGCGCGACGCCGAGCACCTCACCGATCTCCTGTGCCAACTCCGGAAAGCCACGCCCGGAGAAGAGCATCAGGCTCTTACGGTTTTCGGCGACGATGCTGCCCATGGGCCCGTCTGCTCCCGTTGGTCGGTGGTATCCGGCGGCGGTGTGGCCGGGGACTAGTCGGTTGCAGTATCCCCCGCCGTCAACCCGCCACCCACCGTC
>NZ_SMJY01000396.1:0-1087 GCF_004348355.1 Micromonospora sp. KC721
GTTCGGCTCCGGGGGGGTTTGAGCCGAACCGCTCAGCGGTTACGGGGGGTGCAACCGCCGAGGGTCTGCAACTGTCCGAGATATGAGCACTCGTCGTGATGACAAGCATGCCCGAGCGCGCTGTTCACGTCGAGTGGTGTCGACCCCACTCATCGCCAAAATGTGACCGAAGAGTGTGATCGTGATCACTCAGAGCAGGGAAGGGTGCGCCTCGGTGCCGGACCGGAGCTGCCGCGCGCCCAAGGCACCCCGCCGACGATAGATTATGGGGCTAGACTTGCGCGCCGTGGGCCGAAGCGCCGCTTTCTTCGATCTGGACAAAACCGTCATCGCCAAGTCGAGCGCCCTGGCGTTCGGTCGGCCGTTCTACCGGGACGGTCTGATCACCCGGCGGGACGTGGTGAAGTCGGCGTACGCGCAGCTGATGTTCCGGCTGGGCGGCACCGACGAGCAGACCATGGCCCGGACCCGGGACTACCTGGCCACGCTCTGCAAGGGCTGGTCGGTGGACCAGGTCCGCCAGATCGTCGCGGAGACGCTGCACGAGCTGATCAACCCCTACGTGTACGCCGAAGCCGCTGCCCTCATCGAGGAGCACCAGGCCGCCGGCCGGGACGTCGTCCTGGTCTCCGCCTCCGGCGAGGAGATGGTCCGGCCGATCGGGGAGTTGCTCGGCGTGACCGACGTGATCGCCACCCGGATGGCGGTCGAGGACGGCCGGTACAGCGGCGAGGTGGAGTTCTACGCCGCCGGGTCGAGCAAGGTCGAGGCGGTGAGCGAACTGGCTGCCGCCCGGGGGTACGACCTCGCCGACTCGTTCGCCTACTCGGATTCGTACAGCGACCGGCCGCTGCTGGAGTGTGTCGGCCATCCCACCGTGGTCAACCCGGACCGGGCCCTGCGCAGGCTGGCCTCGGAGAACGCCTGGCCGGTGCTGGAGTTCCGGCACCCGATCCCGCTCGGCCGCCGGCTGCGCGAGCGCCCCGCCGTCCCGGTCGCGGCTGCCGCCCTGAGCGTGGGGGTGGGCGTGGCGATCGGCATCGCCTGGTACGGCCGCCACCGCCGCATGCGGACCGCTCCAGCCGCC
>NZ_SMJY01000397.1:0-1079 GCF_004348355.1 Micromonospora sp. KC721
AGCCACGGCCCCGCCTCGTCCGTCACGTCCCGCCCCTCCCGGCGTCACACCCGTCCCGATACGCCGACAGGCGCCCCCGACGATACGGGGACGCCTGCCGGCAACGCTGCGGACCGATCAGGCCTCGGTCTTCGCCTCGGCGGTCTCCTCGCCACCCGCCGCGGCCGGCGCGCCGGCCTCGGCACCCTCGGACGACTCGGCGGTCTCCTCACCGACACCAGCCTCGACCTCGGCCTCGGCGGCTTCGACCTCGGGCAGGGTCGACTCGAGCTGCTCGGCGGTCGGGGCGGCGGTCACCGCGGCGACCTGGGTCTCCGGGTCGGCGGCCAGCTCGACGCCGGCCGGCAGCTCCACGTCGGCGGCGGTGACCTGGTTGCCGGCCTCCAGGCCCTCGACCGAGGCCTCCAGGTGGTCCGGCACCTTGGTCGCGTCGGCGGTCACCGACAGGGTGTCGTGGTCGTGCACGATCAGGGTGTCCTTGGCGGCCTCACCGGTCAGCTGGACCGGGACCTCCACGGTGACCTTCTCGCCCCGCCGGACCAGCAGCAGGTCGACGTGCTCGAAGGTGTCCTTGATCGGGTCACGCTGGATCGCCTTCGGCAGCGCCAGCACCTGGGTGCCGTCGCTGACCTCAATCGCGAAGAGCTGGTTGGCGCCACCCTTACGGATCGCGGCGGCGAACTCCAACGCCGGAAGCGCGATGTGCTTCGGCTTCTCGCCGTGGCCGTACAGCACGGCGGGCACCTTGCCGGCCCGGCGGGTACGGCGGGCACCACCCTTGCCGAACTCGGTACGGGGCTCGGCGCTGATCTTTACCTCGGACACGGGGAAACTCCTGATGCTTCGCTGCGGCGGCTTGTCGTCTGGCGGTGCTGGGGCGAGGGGCTCGCAGGGGCTCATGCGTCATGAACGACTGCCCGGAGCACCGCGTCGATGACGGTGCCCCCGTGCGGTGCTTTTCAGCGGCCCGCCGGGCACCCTCGCCGTGGCAACCGTGCCAGTCTACCCGAGCCGGTTCCGGTCCTGCCGGCGGTCCCCCCGGTCATCCGCGCGCCCCGGTCACCCGAACGCCCCCGGGG
>NZ_SMJY01000398.1:0-1059 GCF_004348355.1 Micromonospora sp. KC721
GCCCCGGGGGCTGCCCCGCCCGCACCGAATCCCGGAAGCCACGCCAGGCCCGCATCCCCTCCCGACGCAGCAGCACCAGGCCCAGCAGGGACGCCGCGAACACCAGCAGCACCACCGAACCGAAACCGATCGCCCGCCCCACGGCGACGAACGCGGCCAACTCCAGCGCCACCGCCACCAGCAGAGCCAGGGGCACGAACCTCAGGTATCGGCGCATCTCACCTCATCCGCGTCACGCGGCGCCCCGGGCCGGCGCCACCCCGGGCACCACCTGACGCAGGCGGACCCGCCCCACCAGCATGACACGCCGCCCTCACGGCCACCGATCGTGACCGAGGCGACCCCGGCGGGGCCACCGGTCACGCAGCCCCCAGATGGTGATCCGCCACAACGCCTCCGTCACGATCAGCGGACTCATCTTGCTGCTGCCGTGTTCGCGCTCCGCGAACGTGATCGGCACCTCCACGATCCGTGCGCCCGCCCGGTGCGCCAGCCGAGACAACTCCACCTGGAACGAGTAGCCCTGCGAACAGACCGACTCCAGATCCATCGCCCGCAACACCGCCGTCCGGTACACCCGATACCCGGCGGTGGCATCGCAGACCGGCATCCCCAACGCCAGCCGCGCGTACAGGTTCCCGCACCGCGACAACAGCAGCCGCCGCAACGGCCAGTTCACCACCCGCCCACCGGCCGCCCACCGTGACCCGATCACCACGTCGGCATGCCGGGCAGCGGCCAGCAGCGCCGGCAGGTCCTCCGGGGCGTGCGACCCGTCGGCGTCCATCTGCACCACCGCGTCGTAGCCCCGCTCGTCAGCCCACGCGAACCCCGCCAGGTACGCCGCACCGAGGCCCTGCTTGTCCGAGCGGTGCAGCACGTGCACCTGCTCGTCGGCGGCGGCTATCGCCTCGGCCAGCACACCGGTGCCGTCGGGGCTGCCGTCGTCGGCGACCAGCACGTCCACCGCCCGCGCGGCAGCCCGAACCCGCGGCACGATCGTGGTGACGTTGTCAGCTTCGTTGTAGGTGGGAATCACCACCAGCACCCGCCCCACCC